>CAMWJQ010000370.1 GCA_947174615.1 uncultured Lachnospiraceae bacterium | reverse complement strand
ATAGTGTATATAGAACAAATAAAACAAACAAAATAAAATGAACCAATGTAAATAGAAACTGTCTGAGAGGAGGAACAGCATGAATATTCAAAAATTTACACAAAAGTCTATAGAAGCAGTCAATCAATGCGAAAAGCTTGCAATGGAATATGGAAACCAAGAGCTTGAGCAGGAGCACCTTCTCTATGCGCTTCTGACGATTGATGACAGCTTGATTCTCAAACTTGTTGAAAAGATGGAAATCAATAAGGAGTATTTTGTTGGAAGGGTTTTAAAGGCGCTTGAAAAGCGGGTGAAAGTGCAGGGCGGTCAGCCGTATATCGGACAATATCTGAATAAGGTGCTGATCAGCGCAGAGGACGAAGCAAAGCGCATGGGGGATGAATATGTATCTGTTGAACATTTATTCCTGTCCATGATACAGAATCCAAATAAAGAAATCAAGGAAATTTTCAGGGAGTATGGCATTACGAGGGAGCGCTTTTTGAAAGTGCTCTCAGAAGTGCGGGGAAACCAGCGGGTTACAAGCGACAATCCTGAGGCGACTTATGATACGCTTGAGAAGTATGGGCAGGATTTGGTGGAGAAAGCGAGGAACCAGAAGCTTGACCCCGTGATCGGGCGGGATAATGAGATCCGAAATATTATTCGTATCCTTTCGAGAAAGACCAAGAATAATCCGGTACTGATCGGTGAGCCTGGTGTGGGCAAGACCGCAGTCGTCGAGGGACTGGCACAGCGCATTGTGCGGGGAGATGTGCCGCAGGGTTTAAAGGATAAAAAGATTTTCTCACTGGATATGGGCGCGTTGGTCGCCGGGGCAAAATACAGAGGAGAGTTTGAAGAACGCCTCAAGGCGGTGTTGGAGGATGTCAAGAACAGTGACGGACAAATTATCCTGTTCATTGATGAGCTGCACACGATTGTCGGTGCAGGCAAGACCGACGGTGCGATGGATGCCGGGAATATGTTGAAACCCATGCTTGCGCGGGGAGAACTGCACTGTATTGGCGCTACGACGCTGGATGAGTACCGACAGTACATCGAGAAAGATCCCGCACTGGAACGGCGTTTTCAGCCGGTCATGGTAACAGAGCCGACAGTGGAGGATACCATCAGTATTCTGAGAGGTCTGAAAGAGCGCTATGAAGTGTTTCACGGCGTCAAGATTATGGATAATGCACTGGTGAGTGCAGCGGTGTTATCAAACCGCTATATCACGGACAGATTCCTGCCGGACAAGGCAATTGACCTTGTGGATGAGGCGTGTGCCATGATTAAGACAGAGTTGGATTCGATGCCGGCTGAACTGGATGAGCTGCAAAGAAAGATTATGCAGATGGAGATCGAGGTTGCTGCGCTCAAGAAGGAGGAGGACCGCCTGAGCGCCGAGCGTCTTTCTGCGCTGCAATCAGAGCTGGCTGAGCAGAAAGAAGCGTTTCAGAACCGCAAGGCGCAGTGGGACAATGAGAAGGCGTGTGTGGAAAAGCTCTCAAAACTGCGTGAGGATATCGAGGAGTTAAACAATCAGATACAGATCGCACAGCGTGAAGGAAATCTTGAGAAAGCGGCAGAATTAAGTTATGGAAAGCTGCCTGAGCTGAAAAAGCAATTGGAGCTTGAGGAGGAGACAGTCCATGCCAGAGAGATGTCGCTGGTACATGAAAGTGTGTCCGATGATGAGATTGCAAAGATCATATCCCGATGGACAGGAATTCCGGTATCCAAATTAAACGAGAGTGAGCGCAACAAAACCCTGCATTTGGATGAAGAGCTGCACAAGCGGGTGATTGGACAGGATGAGGGTGTGACAAAGGTCACAGAGGCAATCATTCGCTCTAAGGCAGGCATTAAAGATCCGGATAAGCCGATTGGTTCCTTCCTGTTTCTGGGACCGACAGGCGTCGGCAAGACAGAGCTTGCCAAGGCGCTTGCAGCGTCCTTGTTCGACGACGAAGCCAATATGGTGCGCATTGATATGAGTGAATATATGGAGAAACATTCTGTGTCGAGACTGATTGGAGCGCCTCCGGGATATGTGGGATATGACGAGGGCGGACAGCTCACGGAAGCTGTCCGCAGGAAGCCTTACAGCGTGGTATTGTTTGACGAAGTTGAGAAGGCGCATCCAGATGTATTTAATATATTATTACAGGTGTTGGATGACGGGCGGATTACAGACTCACAGGGTAGGACGGTGGACTTTAAGAATACGATTCTGATCATGACCTCCAACATTGGAGCCCAGTATCTGCTAGATGGTATCGACAGCAATGGCAGCATTGAGAAATCGGCACAGGAGCTGGTGATGGGAGAACTGCGGGCACATTTTAGACCAGAATTTTTAAACAGGCTGGATGAGACGATTCTGTTTAAACCACTCACAAAGGAAAATATTGGCGGTATTATCAGTCTGATACTGGCAGATCTGAACAGGCGTCTTGCGGACAGGGAGCTTAGAATCGAGATTGCTGACCGGGCAGAGCATTTTATTGTCGAGAATGGTTATGATCCCGTATATGGCGCCAGACCGCTCAAACGATATATCCAGAAATATGTAGAAACACTGGCAGCCAGACTCATACTGGCAGATCAGGTAAAAGCAGGGGATACGATTCTGATTGAGTTGGACAGTTCAGAGACGGAGCTTACAGCGATCACAAAAACAAAAGAATAAGGGGCATCTGCCTCTTATTCTTTTGTTTTGGGCTCGTTATGGACGATGGTTTTTCCTGTATCGATTGCATGACGCAGTAAAAATTCTTTCCAGATAGGGTAATACTGTGCCTTGATATGCACTTGATCCCAGGTATAGTCGGATACCAGTGCGCCCTCTTTACACAGACTGCTCTCATTGATGTCAATGTAGAAGATATCTTTCTGGTTTGCGAGGGTAGCAATCAGTTTGTTTCGTGCTGCGATGTTCTCGTTGGTGATCGTGTCGCTCTCGTCAGATTTTTCCTGTGTGACAAGGAGATTTCCTTGAATAAAAATCAATGCTTCTGGCTGGAGCTTGCGGATATCATTGACCACTTCCTTGTAGCGCTCAAAAAAGCTTTCCGGTGTTCCAGTACCGCACTCGTTGATGCCGACCATCAGATAAATTTTGGCAAACTGTGTTTCTGCCAGAATATCATGTATCGACATTTTTTCGTCATTGTATGTAATCTTGGGCTTGTTGTAATCGTAGATTGAGAGTGATGTCTTGCACAGAAAAGTGGCATTCTCAATCCCTGCGTACTGACTGATCCCGACGGTGCGCGAGTCGCCGATAAAACAGGCATCAGCAAAGTAATCTTCCGTCGCAGTTGTGAACTCATACACTTCTGGTTCTTTGATTATCTTCGTTGCTTTTCCCGCTGTCGCCTTTGTGGCTTCAGGGGAAATGTTGGAAATAATTTCCGAGAGCGGCTGTTGTGTCGTTTCTGCAGCAGGTTCTTCAGCTTGTGCAGTAGTGGACAGGATACTTAGATTGTCAACAGCATAGTCCGCAACAAGACTCGAAAAGTCAGTTATATAAAGTTTATCGTGGATTCCCCTCATCGCCGACGCCAGAGGCGGAGTAGACATTGTGTATGTGTTTTCGTCGTGATAATACCTTTTATTCCAGTAATTGCCAATAATGCTAAACAGCAGTGTGGATGCTACAATCAGGATCAGTAAGGTATAACTTTTCTTACCGTTTATCTCTTTCATACGATGAATCATGCCTTTCTAAAATGTTGTGAGTCAAGTGATTAATACCTGAAATACAAGAAGGGGTTGTTGATTCCGATCGCCAGATAGTAGACGGACCACCAGAATATGACAAACGCCACGACAACACCCAAGAACCGATGTCGTATTTTGTCGAATAATTTTTCAGGGTAATCGGTTGCAAAAATCAGGCTCGCAATCAGCAGTGGTGCGTAATCTGTCGCGAATCTCATAAAGTCTGATAAATCAAAATTGCCGGCTCCGCTCAGAAAAGGAAACATTTGCCCTAAGTAAACACAAAGTTCCTGAAGGTTGCTGATCGCAAAGATCGTCCAGCTAATCAGAATATAATAAATCATGTAGGTATGTGACCATAGCGTTGCGATAAGGTGGTCTGCTGTCAGCCAGCGCCGCGTGAGGTGGGT
>CAMWJQ010000369.1 GCA_947174615.1 uncultured Lachnospiraceae bacterium | reverse complement strand
GTAGTGCCATAGTTAACATCCATAAACTCACTTGGAATTAGCCAACCGCAAATGGCATTTGGTGCAAGCCACTTATGAGCCAACAAAATAAAATAACAATATAGACCTGCAAGACCAGAAATTGATAATCCTGTTTCGTTTTTTATCAATACAGCAAGCTTTGACTTTTGCTCTTGCCCTATAAAGTGATGTCTTACATATGGGGGATTACTTATCAGCAAATTTGCAGCTCCAACGCCTTCTGCTACTGCAAAATCCTTATGTACAAGTTTAATATTCCTATCTTCCCAAAGCTCGTGTGCAGCGGAGTAGTATTTATCATCTAATTCGATTCCAACAGCGCTTTTTATATATTTGGCAAATCTGGTAATCTCAGATAAAAGTGCAGAATAAAAGGATCCTGTTCCAAATGCAGGTTCCAAAAAAGAGATTTCCTTATCATTCAACAATGCTAATCCATAAGATACTATTTCTTTTGCCAACCCAAAAGGAGTGGTATATTGACCAAATTTTCTACGTTCTTCAATACTTTTGCTACCGTCTATTTGAGTTTGCATCTGCATTCTCTTAGTTTCTATTGCACTCAAATCCCTAACTGCTCCAAATCGTTTATTCGATGCTCCCATATCCAATCAATTCCCTCTGCCGCTTCATATCCCAAATATCCGGTATCAAAGTAACCACATAAAAACAAACTATACGATACTGCTCCGCCATATGTATTCTTGAGCTGGCGCATTTTAACCGCTTCTTCTTTACGGCGTTTATTTACATTCGTGAAATCTCCTGCTGACTTTGCTTCAATGAGCAATGGAAAGTCACCTTTTTTTGCCATTTTAGGGAAAATAACCACATCTACCGGAATGTTTATGGTGCTCTCTGTTCCCTCTGCTACCAAAACAGAGATATTGGTATGAAATGAAAATGTTCCTGCTATCATTTCATTGTATTTTGTTCCCACTTTTGCTTCTGTATATCCTCGATCGACTAAAAATTTCGTTATAACGGCAAGTTGACGTTTCTCTTGAGCGTTTCTAATAATTGGATTAGCAACCGCCCCACATAATCTATCTGCAACAATGATAGCCGAACGTTGAACCTCTTCCTCCGTAGGAGAACGCCCCTCAGATAACCAAACAAATTACAAAGGTTATTTTTATACAGATTATAATTTTTAATGTTCCATAAGTCAATAGACTATACTTTTAGAATGTGCTATAATACAGTCGTCAAAAAATCTGTTTTTTACACAGAAGGAAACGCTATACAGAAAGGAGCTTTATATGGAATGGAAAAATAAATTTCATGATGAATACTGCGCAGATGAAGTTGAAAAAATGATTCTCGACGAGATCAAAGCCGGCTTTTTGTCCGATGATGAAATCTTAGAGGAATGCGAAGAGTATATTGAAGATGATTATCCCGAGGATTGTGACAGCATTCCTGAAGATGATTTCCTGGAAATCATTAAAACACTTCGCAGTACCTATGGAAATACAGGCAGTCAGGAAAATTTCAAGAAGTTAAATGATGCTTTCAACGCTTTAATGAACCGGGGAATTGTTGCATTGCATTATGCCGGATATACCCAGTCAGATGGATTTGCGGAATGCGCAGAAGCTGGAGCAGATTTAGAAGCGCAGGGCAAAAATGTAATCGGCTGCTGCTTTTATACCGAACAGGATTTAGGGCACATTTTACATGAGGACAGCACACAGCTTTATCTGTCTTTTGGTGCCTATCTTGACAAACCAACCACCATAGAGGTTGGTCAAATGATTACTGAGGAATTGAAGAATGTCGGATTTGACGTTCAGTGGAACCAAACCGCTGAAACAAAAGCCGCCATCAAAAACTTAATATGGGATAAGTACTATACTGATCGTGAATAAACATCTGTCAACGCTTGCCAGAGGGACTATTTTCTGACAAGCGTTACTTTATTGTTCTTTGTTTGTTCTGATGTGGCAGAACGTGACGTGAATCTCCTTACTGCTTCCTTATGTCGTCTGCGCATCGGGCTCGAACTGGTCCGGGTACAGGACACTTCCATCGTAGGCACACACCCCCATGCGCGGGGAATTGCACACATTCAGCCGCATGCCCTCGTCACATTCATGGGTTTGAGCACAATCCTCACACAAAAAGCCCTCATCGGACTCATAAAAACACTCCAAACAGATGATAGCAGCTGACTTTTTACCACATTCACTGCATATATATTCATGGGGATTATTTCTTGACAGGAGTGTCAGTTTTTCCTTCTTCAAAGCCTTCTTCGTATAATCGACTACTGTTATCATCAGCTCCGTTGTACTGCCGAAATCATACTCATATCGGAATGTCATGCCTTTGCTCAGCACTGTACTAAGTTTATGATTCATGTCCTCCGAAGGCTCTCCCCAAAAATCATCTTCCTCTACATCTGAATCATAACTGACCCCCTCAATATTAAATGCACTCATATGTCCACAGCACTCAAGCCATATATCCCGCAAAAACATATCAAGATCTTCCAGCGTTGCTTTCTCATTGATCTCGATAAACAGCCAGTAATCCTTATCATACCGCGGATAGATTGCAAGCTCAAAATAACCGCTCTTTTTTGTGCCAGCCTCGGCTGCACACCGTTCCTGACGCTCCTTGCATGTTGCCAGATGCTTGGACATATAGCTGTAGGTGTATTCCTTCCCACAGTATTTACATTTTCCTTTTACTTTTTGAGCCATCTTGTTTTCCTTTCTTCATAAGTTAATAGGATCAAATTATCCATACCGTTTCTTCTCAAATAGCACATATATTATATCAAAATCAAGCAGAAATGAACAGTATTTTTTAATTTTCTATCACGATTTTCTATCACGATATATCACGATAATCTCCCGTTTTCTAGGGCATGCTTGAAAATTGCTTTCTGGCAGAGGTGCGTTACAATTTGTGGGAGAAATTGCCGCTGTACGCCTTGTCCCTGTTCTTTCTATATGATATGATAAAACCATTACGATAAAGGAGGGTTCTTCTAAATGGAATTTCAAGTGTACTGTGGCGCGATGGACGGACTTGTCCTGATCGATCGAGGTTCTATGAAGGAACTGGACGCTGATTTGCTTTATGCATTCGATATCCTGCTAGACTGCAGTGGAACGTCAGAGCTTATCTATGATTTCCCAGATGAGGACTGGCACACGGTATGGGTGCGGGAAACAGAAGCACTCCGAAAATTTTGCAACAGTGGTAAAATGATTGTCTGGCTATTTGATGCGAAACTCAAAGGTAAAACCCAAAATGGCAAAAACAAAAATGGTGTATTTCAAATCGATGACGCCCTAACGGATTCTGACAAATGGCTGTATGCTCCTACTGGCAATCTGCTCGCCGTCACAGCCAGCGAACTGATCCAATGTCTGGCCTATCCCGAATTGGAAATGGAGGAGGTTTTTTCGCTGTCCGTATCGAAGGGATGGTATGCCATATCAGACAGAGGCGTGGAAGAAATCAAGTACTGCAAAGGAAATCCCTCCACTTCAACCTTTAAGAATATTCAAGAGGTTTGAAATGAATGGTTTGAACATGATATTGGTTGTCAGTACGCCGTTGTCTATGATATAATGGCAGCGAAGCATCATTCTATATATTAAAAGGAGCACATTCACCATGAAAAAATTTTTGGAGGAATTCAAAAAATTTATCAGCAAGGGAAACGTGATGGACATGGCAGTCGGTATCATTATCGGCGGCGCCTTCACCAGCATTGTCTCCTCCCTTGTCAATGACATAATCAACCCGATCCTCGGTCTGTTCGGCGGCATGAACTTTGATCAGCTTGCGTGGAACATCACCGGCGATGTCACACTGTATTACGGAAAGTTTATCACCGCTGTGGTCAATTTCCTGATTATGGCACTGATTGTCTTTCTGCTGGTTAAAGTCATGAATACAGCCATGTCGCGGATTCAGAAACCGGAGCAGCCCAAAGCCCCGACCAAAAAGACATGCCCTTTCTGCAAATCCGAAATCGCAGTCGAGGCGACAAGATGCCCGCACTGTACCTCTCAGCTTGACAAACAAACTGAACAGAACGATACTGGCGGTCGAAAAGACTGACCGCTCAGTATAAAGTTATGCACACAGCCGCA
>CAMWJQ010000368.1 GCA_947174615.1 uncultured Lachnospiraceae bacterium | reverse complement strand
GGGCAGAACGATTGTAACTGTGGGATTTTATGAGGGAATTAATGAACTGTTTCTAAAAATTTCATAATACATCGTTCTTTATTTGAAAATATTTGAAAATGATGCAACTTTGATGCAAAAATGATGATATTTTGATGCACCCTTTTTTTAAAATGGTATTTGTAAAGAAAACTGTTTTCAAAAGAGGAAGGAGCATCTTGGGATGTACGAGGGGCAATCATTCAGCAGAACGTATTCAGACTATTGTGAGCAGAGAAAACGGCGCAGACGCAGGACGCGCAGGCTGGTGCTCGCAGCATTCTTGGCAGTGTGCGTGGCAGCGTTGGCATTGGTATTGTCAGACAAGATTCTGCCGATTGAGGTGTGGGCAACGCCGGAGAAGAGCGTTGAGGAAATACAGGAGATTGATTTCGGTGTGATGCAGTCCGAAGAAGAATCAGAGCCGGAAGAGAATCCTGAGGAAGAACAAAAGAACGCGCCAGTTGTTTTTGTTGATGCGGGACATGGCGGGAATGACGGCGGCTGTGTAGAGGATGGAATCATTGAGAAGGACATCAATCTGACGATCGCGAGACTTGTGCGGGACAAGCTAAGGGAGCTGGGATATCAGGTTGTGATGTCACGCAGTGTAGACCGTTATGTCGCGAAGGAGGACCGGGTCAGGAAAGCCAATGAAATAAAGGCAGATATTTATGTCAGCATTCATCAAAATTCGTCGGATGAGCGGAGTGTCAACGGCATGGAGGTATGGTATGATGGGACGGATGCGCAGCGCGACAGCAGGCGGCTGGCGCAGCTGGTCTCACAACAGACGGCAAGAAGCACTGGGGCAGTCGAGCGTGAGGTTCGCGGCGATGCAGATTTTCATGTGACGGGCAGCACACAGATGCCGGCGTGCCTGATTGAGACAGGCTTCTTGTCCAACCGGGAAGAGCGCACGAAGCTCGCCTCACCGGACTATCAGGAGCAGGTCGCGTCAGGGATTGTACAGGGCATCGAGTACTATTTTCATCCCAAAACGATGTACTTGACCTTTGATGACGGACCGTCCGAGGAAAATACAGCGAGAGTACTTGACATCTTAAAAAACAGAAATATTAAGGCGACTTTTTTCCTCGTCGGGGAGAACGTGGAAAGACACCCGGAGATTGTGCGCAGAATTGTCCGAGAGGGACATACCATCGGGATTCATTGTTACAAGCATGACTATAAGACACTTTACCAGAGCGCAGAGAAGTATGTGGAGGATTTTGAACATGCGCGCAGGGTGGTCTATGAGGCATGCGGCGTGGAGGCACAGATGTTTCGGTTTCCGGGAGGCAGCATCAACAGTTATAACCAGCAGGTTTATGCAGAGATTATCAAAGAAATGACAGCGCGGGGATATATTTATTATGACTGGAATGCGAGTCTTGAAGATGCCGCGCAGGGTGTAGACCCTCAAATGCTGATAGAAAATGGCGTTGAGACGACAAAAGGACGCAATAAAGTGATATTGCTCGCACATGATGTTGTGTATGACACGGGGACGATTCTGGAGGAGCTGCTCGACCGGTTTCCAGAGTACGAGATGTACCCGCTCAGCGAGGAGGTCGAACCAATACAATTTTAGAGACAGTTCAGCTGCAGGCTGAGCTGTTTTGTATATAAGGGTGCAGGAAGAAAATACGCAGTGAGCCATAAATAAAAACAATACTTGCAAATTTTATCAAAAGCTGTTATACCTTTCATTAGAGGCTTAAAATGAGCCGGAATCAGGGAGGAAAGAATAAGAATGTACAGAGCAGGTATTGATTTGGGCGGAACAGCGATTAAAGCTGGGATTATTGACGAAAAACAGCAGATTCTGGCGCAGGCATCCGTGCCGACAGGAGCTGAGCGGCCAGCAGAGGAAGTCATTGCGGATATGGCGGGGATTGTCAGGCAGCTGCTTAAAAAACTGCAAATTGATGAGAGTGGGCTTTTGGGTATCGGTGTCGGCAGTCCGGGGCTTGTGGATGCGGATGCAGGCATCGTTCGATATTCTAACAACATTAGCTGGGAGAATGTAGCGCTTGTACAGGAGTTAAAGAAGTACTTTTCGTGTGAGATTCGTATATCCAACGATGCGAACTGTGCAGCGCTTGGAGAAGTGAGTGCAGGGGCGGCAAAGGATATCGCCAATGCAGTCCTGCTTACACTTGGAACAGGTGTTGGAGGCGGTATTATCCTCAACGGCAGAGTCTTTGAGGGCAGCAACGCAGGCGGCGCAGAACTTGGGCATATCAGTATGGTTGTGGGCGGAGAGCCCTGTACATGCGGCAGGCGCGGATGTGTGGAAGCGTATGTTTCTGCAACCGCATTGATTCGCGATGCAAAGAGGGCTGCCGCCGCAGACAAAAAGTCGCTGCTCAACGAATTGTGTGACCAGCGGCTAGAAAATATGAATGGCAGGATTCCATTTGATGCAGCGCTGCAAGGAGATAAGACTGCGAAGGAAGTCGTGGAGAACTACTGTACCTATTTGGCGGAAGCGATTGCAAACTATGTCAATATTTTCCGCCCGGATGTCGTGCTGTTGTCAGGCGGCGTCTGCAATCAGGGAGCCTATTTGACGGAGGCAGTCGAAGAACACCTGAGCTTTCTGTGTTTTGGCGGAGACAGGGCGTTTGTGCCGCCTGTGCGCTGTGCAGTGCTTGGCAGCGACGCTGGAATCATCGGCGCTGCCAATTTGATTGTCTTATAAGGGTTTAGTATTGTCGGTTGTTTCATTATATAGAGTAAAGGTAGGTTTTGCAAGGAAGAAGCCCTGCACAAAATCCGCGCCAAGGTCTTTGAGCGTATTGTATTCTGACTGGGTTTCGATGCCCTCAGCGATGACCATGAGCTGATTTTGATGGCAGTAGTCAATTGTGCTGCGAACTAATGCCTGCGTAGAGGGGGTCTGGTCGATATGTTTGATCAGACCCATATCAAGCTTCACATAGTGGAACAGCCGTGTGACCAGCATGTCGCTGTTGTTGTAGCCAGAACCAAAGTCGTCAAGGGCAATCGGAATATTCCATTTCCGGCAGAACGCCCTTTTTTCAGCGTCTATTTCAATTTCGCTTTTGGCATTTTCGGTAATTTCCATCACGATGCGGCTGAGTTTGGGACCATACAATTCCTCAAGCATCTGCCAGTCCTCCTCGGAGAGCAGTTGGTTTGGGATAGAATTGATGAAAATGTGTGCATTGTCATCATCATGTACTTGGTCAAAAAAACCTTTCAGTGCATGGAACCATGTAAGTCGCTCGATCTTGTCTAATTTAAACTGGGCTTCCGCAACTCTTAACAGATTGTCAGGATTTCCAAGCAGGTCCGATACAGGGCGTATCAGCGCTTCATATGCAAAAATTTCTCCCGTTTTGACTGAGATGATCGGCTGGTAGGCATAGCGGACTGACTCGTCGATAATGATGCGGTCGAGCTCGCCGACACCTTGCACTAAGATATAATCCCGCACATAAGAATCCTTGTTGTAGGACTTGATGCTTCCCTTAGAGGATTTCTTGATCTGATACATTGCAAAATCAGCGTATTTGAGGAGCTCAGCATAGTTGGACGCATCTTCGTTGTAGAAAGCCATACCTGCAGAGGCGCTCATATTCAGCTCGTGACCATCGGGCAGGCTCAATCGTTTCTTCATGAGCTGCTGATGGATGCTTTTTAAGACGTTCACCATTTTTTGTTTGGGCTCATCATACAGAAATACGGTGAACTCATCGCCGGCAAGACGGGCGCTGACACTGTTTTGGGGCAGTTCTTTTTTCAAAAGATCAGACAGCATACAGATATATTTGTCGCCAATCTCATGACCATAGGTATCGTTTGTGTACTTGAGGTTATCAAGGTCCCATATGGACAAAACACCGTTGCTGCAATGTCCTTCGTCAATCAGATATTTCATCTCCCGCGAGAAGGCGCGTCGGTTATAGAGCCCCGTCAAGATATCGTAGTCACGGTCGTGGATGATTTTTTCCTGTTCCGCTCTGCGCTCTGTGATGTCAGAGATGGTGATCAGGATGCTGCCCTCTCTGCGGTTCTGCTTGATATCAAGCCATTTATCCGCACAGTCAGGGCGCTGGTAACGGTATTCATCAGGATTTTCATGGCTCTGGATGAAGCAGTTGTTGTACCGTGTGATAC
>CAMWJQ010000367.1 GCA_947174615.1 uncultured Lachnospiraceae bacterium | reverse complement strand
CGGAAACTACCTGAAATTCTCACAGAATCCCCAACTAAAAAATTTCCTGTTACATCCAGGAAATAAAGTCTTAGTTGAAGCAAGCCCCTATGACGGCATCTGGGGCATCAAGATGGCACAAACAGAACAAACTGCACAAAATCCACTTCACTGGCGTGGTCAGAACCTGCTTGGCTTTGCACTGATGGAAGTGCGTGATGTGCTCAGAGAAGTGTGCAAAAATGAACAGCTTTCTCATGATTTCCCTGTCCCCACAGGATTGTAAACGGCAGCGCAGAGAGTCACTTTCTATATTTGTCTCTGTTCCGCTCTCTGCCCGCAGCGGGGACAATATTGAATCCGCATCAAATCCTCTCCTCTTCACTGTATTTCCCGCAGCATCTCCCCCACTCTGTCGGCAGAGATTCCCTGCTTCTGCGCATACTGCAGTACGTTTGCAAGCCCCTCTGCGACATACTGTTCCGGCTCGTTTTTGGCAATGACAATAATGACATGGAAGGAGTCAAATTTTTCGGGTGCAGTCAATGCCAACTCTCTTTTAAACTTCTCATAGGAGCATTCAAAAAGCGTCAGCGTTCTGGCGCCGATCTGGAACATCAAATCCTCGACTGCCTTTTTCTCGACTTCCGTGATGGTTTCGGGGATTCCGCCGACTGCTATACGAGGCTTGAAAAAATATTTTTTGCCATACGCCTTTTGCAGCATACCTTGAAACATCCTGTTTGCCATCGTATACTCTGCGATCATTCCCTGCCGCAGCGGCGACTGCACCACTACGTTTTGCAGATTCTGCGCCGCAAGCGCTTCCGCCTCATCGCCGATTCCGAGAATCTTTCCGTCGGAACGGGTAAATGCTATCAAAGATTTCTCTTTCAATACCAGCCCTTTGTCCTTGACATAAATTTCAATATCGGCTGGTTCGTATTTTGTATCTGTCATCAAATGGTTCCTCCAGTGTGCTTCCTTGTGCATGATCGGTCAAAACAGTCCTACCACTCATTAATATTGGGTCTGGGCTCCCTCCACCACTGCTCAAAATCCTTGGTGTATCTGGACAGTACATTGCCGATCTCCTCCGGCTCCTGATACGTTGAAATCTGCCTGAAAAGCGCTACAAACGCATCCACATCTGACATTTGCTGAGACTGCGCTGCCCTTTTCCCCAAATCCGCGAGTGCCGCCGTCTCCTCAGACACGTTTGCCACAAATTCTTCCAGCCGCCTGTTACATGGAAACAAAATCTCGTTTTCCTGCAAAATCATGCGGTAAATGCTGTAGAGTACCTCATTCACCGCATGGAGCTTCATATAGCCGTCAAGCGGGCAGGATTTCAGAAAATAATAATAATTCAGCCAGAAATCCGCATAAAAAGAAAGCATTTTTTCCGCTTTCTCCTGCTTCTGAAAAACCGGTATCTTCTCGACAATCTGCGGAATGTCCGCGTCTTTTGTAAACAGTACCCTCGCCTTTATAAATGCGTTTCTTGCCGGCTCGCTTCCTTTTTGCGCCGCGTCCTCCAAAAAGGATTTCGTCATATATTTGATGTCAAAATAGCCGCCCTCATAGGTGCAGTGCCCCTCAATGGTCTCCGCTGTCATATTGCGCTGCGCCCGAAGCGCATACGCCGCATCCGTGACAACAACCATCGCGTCAAGGTCAGAGTCCGGGCGCGCACATCCTTTTGCGACAGAGCCGCCAAAGATTACTGCGATGACCTCCTCTTTGTCAGAAAAATAATTTTTTAGATTCTCAAGTGATTCCTCATGATGCTTGTACATACTGCCTCCATTAATTTTTCACTATTTAGCTAAGCCAATCCCTTCTGCCAAAATATTCCTGATACTGCTGGTTTAACTCTTTTATCTCATAATGCCGATCGAAGTCCAAATAAATACATTCGTCTACAATATGTTAAAAAATCTGTCTGATCCTGCCAATAGCAGAACCAAAGCCCCACTGTCCGTCAATGCCCGCAGTGCCTTTAACAGTGCCGATTGGCACATTTGATAATAAAAAGCGCTCGATCCATATGGTGCATCAAATATCCTTTTATTTTCCGAATATCCCAATGCTGCACTCGCCCGCCACCGCTCCCTGCCAGAAGTCAGGTCATATGCCGCATCAAATCCGTCTCATTAAATATTCAAAACATACGCCATATCATACCACTGTTCCCCGCCCCATGCAGACCGCGAGATTCCTTTATTCATATAGCCCATCTTGGTATACATCTTTACCTTGGACTGTAAGCAGGTCAGAAATACCATTTTCCGCCCGTTCTCCGACTCCCTGCGCAGATACTGGTACATGATTTCCCTCGCCAGTCCCTGCCCGCGGTACGCCGGAAGCACATCAAGCCCCAGCAGCATCACATTTTTTCCATCTGGTTTATGCAGCTTGATATCCGTGAAAAATTCATCCCGAAAAAAGTATTCGTCCGTTGCAATGCCATTTAAAAAACCTGCAAGTTTTCCTGTCTCTTGATCGACTGCGACGAGAAACAGCTCTGGCGCCGCTGCCACGCGCTCCACAATCTTATCTTTCGCGCACGCTTCGTTTGGCGGGAAGCAGATTTGCTCGATTTCCGCCGCCTGCTCTGCCTCCTCCGGCAGAATATCGCGCAGCAAAAAACGCTCATTGAGCGTCTTGTCGGATAGACCGTACTCTGTCAGAAGCTCCTGAGCCCTCCGGCGTCCCTGCTCCGTCAGATAGAGGTATTTGTCATATCCGCGTTTGCTCCTTGGCTGAAAAATCAGGTTATCGCCTGAGAGTTTATCAAGCATCTCGAAATCATATCCTTTCCAGCTCAACTCCCTGTATCTGCAACATTCATTGTTATCCTGTGTTCTTGTCAGATACATCAGCATCAGTGAAAGCTCCTCAATCGCTTGCTCATAACTTTTCTTGTCGCGCATGTCTTTTCATACTCCCCTTTCATCTCGTGTGCTTTGTCAGCCTTTCTTACTCCTCCCTGCACTTCGCCGGCTGGATCACCAGCTCTTCAAGTTCTTCCATCGTTCCCCGAAAAACGTTCACATCAATATACTTCTCATCGCCTGCATACCCATCCAGCATGGCAGTGTCCATATACTGCCAGAAGCTCCACCTGTTGCCAAACAGGACTGCGGGCGGACAGTAAATACTGCGCACCCATAGCGGGTAGTCCTCAAACTCTCCTTTAATATACTCATTGTAAACCGTAAAGGTCGTGTAGATAATCGGCTTGATCTGATAATGCTGCTCCAACGTATCCAAAAACGCACCGAGGTTTTGCACGACATCGGCACGCGCGGGCGGATTGCTTTTTTTGTTTCCATAATACTCCACATCGACGACGGGTGCAAGCTTTCCATCCAGATTTCCTACGGTCTCAATATAGGAAGCTGCCTGTTTGTCCCCATCACTGTCAAAACTGAAAAAGTGGTACGCGCCTAAATACAGATGTGTCTGCTCTGCCGCCTGCCAGTTTTCCACAAAGCGGTCATCGATGTGGGAGCTGCCCTCCGTCGCCTTAATCACGGCAAAATCAAGATTCTGCTGTGACAGGATTTCCCAGTCGATCGTCCCCTGATAATGAGAGACATCCACGCCGTGAACCTCATAATTTTGGGCAAGCATCGGATTAATCTTAATATCCTTGCGCAGAATCAGAGTTCCTGCTGCCAGAACTGCTGCTGCCAGCGAAAAAATTCCTGCTGTCCATAGTACTTTCTTTTTGATAGATTTTACTTTTATCGTTTCTTCTATATCAACCGTTTCGTTTCTTCCAATCGTTTCTTCTATATCAATCGTTTCGTTTCTATACTTATTATTCTGCTCCATATGCACCTCTTTTTTTATGCTGATAATCCCAGTATAACCATGATACCTTTAGCATAAAACAAAATTGCATCATTTTTGCATCTTAGAAGAAAAAATTTTCTTAAAATATGCCCTCCCAGATCGTATAAATACAGCGGCAAGTCCTATGACTGCCGCCGCTGATATTTCCTGCATCTCTTATCCACATCATAAATCCGCATATTTAACCCCGCTTTTTCCAGCGGAAAACAAATACCGCGGCTGACGCTCTCATCGTTATCCAAAATCAATATCTAGTACATCATTTACTGACAAAAAATTTCAACCACCTGATTAATCACGCTGCCGACTCCCATTCCTTATAACGCGGGCATGATGGTTATCAAAATCAATCCCTTT
>CAMWJQ010000366.1 GCA_947174615.1 uncultured Lachnospiraceae bacterium | reverse complement strand
CTTATGTATAAAAGGCTCGTCGGGCGTACATAGTATATGGCATATACTGCCAAAAGGAGGAAAACATTATGCAGAATTATTCAGGTGAAGCAGGATTACAGTATCATTTACAGATTCGTCCGGGAGACGTTGGCCGCTATGTGATTTTGCCGGGAGATCCCAAACGATGCGAGAAAATCGCAAAGCATTTCGAAGATGCCAAGCTGGTTGCTGACAGCAGGGAATTTGTCACCTACACAGGAACTCTGGACGGAGAAAAAGTGAGCGTGACCTCTACCGGAATCGGCGGTCCATCCGCATCTATCGCGCTTGAAGAGCTGGTACTATGCGGTGCGGACACCTTTATCCGCGTCGGCACATGCGGCGGCATCGACCTCGAAGTCAAGGGCGGCGATATCGTGATTGCGACGGGCGCTGTCCGCATGGAGGGCACAAGCCGCGAGTACGCGCCAATCGAGTATCCCGCTGTGGCAGATTTGGATGTCACAAACGCCCTTGTCGCGGCGAGCAAAGAGTTAGGCAATGTATACCACACCGGCGTTGTCCAGTGCAAGGATGCTTTTTACGGACAGCACGAGCCAGCGCGCATGCCTGTCAGTTATGAGCTGTTAAACAAATGGGAGGCATGGAAACGTATGGGCTGCAAAGCCTCCGAGATGGAATCGGCAGCGCTGTTCATCGCGGCAAGCCATCTGCGCGTTCGCTGCGGCTCGAACTTCCTCGTTGTCGGCAATCAGGAGCGAAATGCGCTGGGCATGGAAAACCCTATCATCCATGACACCGAATCCGCGATCAAGACAGCCGTCCTTGCAATCCGCAAACTCATCGCTGCAGACCGCGAAAAATAGAGCCTCAGGGCAGACAGGAGGCACATCACATGAAGTTACTACTAAACTTAATCGGCATTGTCGTGATTTTAGGACTCATTTTCCTGCTCTCATGGGACCGCAGAAATATTCAATGGAAAACCGTGCTCCGCGCAATTCTGATCCAGTTTATCATCGCGGTCTTGTTAGTGAAAGTACCAATAGGAAAAACCATTGTATCTGTGATTTCTGACGGTGTCACCGCAATCATCAACTGCGGACAGGAAGGCTTGTCATTTGTCTTTGGAAGCCTGGCAGACAGCGCATCGCTGGGCGGCATCTTCATCGTCCAGACACTCGGCAACATTATCTTTGTGTCCGCGCTGGTGAGTCTGCTGTATTATATCGGCGTGCTGGGATTTGTGGTGAAATGGATTGGCAAAGGCGTCGGAAAATTGATGGGAACAACAGAGGTCGAGAGCTTTGTCGCCGTGGCAAATATGTTTCTGGGTCAGACAGACAGCCCCATCCTGGTGAGCAAATACATCCGGTCATTGACCGACAGTGAAATCTTTGTTATTCTGGTCTCAGGAATGGGAAGTATGTCCGTATCGATTCTGGGAGGCTATCACGCCCTTGGCATCCCTATGGACTATCTGCTGATCGCAAGCGCTATGGTTCCTGTCGGCAGTATCTTAGTTGCCAAGATGATTCTGCCGCAGACAGAGACCGCACAGTCCATCAGCGATGTCAAGATGGACAACAAGGGAAACAACGCAAACGTCATTGACGCGATTGCGGAAGGCGCATCAACCGGAATGCAGATGGTCATTTCCATCGCCGCATCTTTGGTCGGCATCATCGGCATCGTGGCAGTCGTGAACATGTTTTTAGGCTTTGCAGGCATCCGGCTGGAACAAATCTTCTCCTATGTGTTTGCGCCGTTTGGCTTTCTGATGGGGCTGGATGGCGGCGATGTCCTAATGGAGGGCTCTCTGCTTGGCAACAAACTGATCGTCAACGAATTTGTGGCTTTTCAGGATTTAGGCACCGTTCTGAACACGCTGGACGCCAGAACCGGTATGATCTGCGCGATCTCGCTCTGCGGCTTTGCGAACCTGTCAAGCCTTGGCATCTGCGTGTCCGGCATTGCCGTACTCTGCCCGGAAAAAAAGAGCACGCTCTCCCGCCTCGTGTTCAGAGCGATGCTGGGCGGTATCTTCGTGAGCATGTTGAGCGCTATGATTGTTGGCATCATTATGCTGTTTTAATGTTTTTAAAAAGCAAACTGATATCATCTATAATGGTTTAGCCGCTTGATATCAGTACTTTAATATTCTTGGAAGGAGTGGGGAACTTATGAACGAACATCCAAAATACAACCGAATCTTCACCATTGTCATAGACTCTCTGGGCATAGGCGCCGCCGCCGACGCGGCAGCCTATGGCGATGCCGGCACGGATACACTTGGTCACATTGCCCAGTGCACAGAAGATTTCAAGATTCCAAATCTGCAAAAGCTGGGAATCGCAAACTTACATTCCCTCCATGGCGTCGCCCCCGCCGAAAAGCCCACAGGATATTATGCGCGGCTGCATGAGGCGAGCACTGGGAAGGATACCATGACTGGGCACTGGGAAATGATGGGACTGCACATCACCAAACCATTCCAGACCTTTACCGAGACTGGATTTCCCAAGGAGCTGATTGATGAGCTGTCCGCAAGAACAGGCCGCACCATCATCGGCAACAAAAGCGCCAGCGGCACAGAAATCCTCGATGAGCTTGCCGAGGAGGAAATCGCCACAGGACATATGATTGTTTACACATCTGCAGATTCCGTCCTTCAGATCTGCGGGAATGAGGAGACGTTTGGTCTTGAGGAGCTTTACCGCTGCTGCGAGATCGCAAGGGAACTGACCCTGAGAGACGAATGGAAGGTCGGACGCGTCATCGCAAGACCCTACACAGGAAAGAAAAAAGGCGAATTTGTGCGCACCAGCAACCGCCACGACTACGCCCTCAAGCCCTACGGCGAGACAGCCCTCAATGCCATGAAAGATGCCGGGCTGGATGTCATCTCGGTAGGCAAGATTTACGATATTTTTGACGGTGAAGGACTGACAGAATCCAACAAGTCCAAAAGCTCTGTACATGGGATGGAACAGACCATCGAAATAGCAAAGAAAACATTTCGCGGACTGTGCTTTGTGAATCTGGTCGATTTTGATGCCCTCTGGGGACACCGCAGGAATGTGGCAGGCTATGCGCAGGAGCTTGAAAAGTTTGATGTGAAGCTCGGTGAATTCCTGACGTGCCTAAAGGACGACGACCTGCTCCTCATCACTGCGGATCACGGAAACGATCCGACACACACCGGAACAGACCACACGCGGGAGAATGTCCCATTGATCGCCTACTCTCCCTCCTTTACAGGAAGCGGAAAACTGGAGGATGAATCCTCTTTCGCCGTGATTGGCGCCACGATTGCCGACAATTTCGGTGTGCCAATGCCCAAAGGCACGATTGGGCATTCCCTGCTCGCTCAATTAAAATAAGACAGGAACTGCGGCAAATCCTAGCACAATTCCTCTTCATGGGGCTGTGCATAAGTATAAAAGAATACGAATGAATTGAATAAAGGCTATGACATTATTATGTAGAAAGGACACAATTATCATGGACAAAAAAGAACTCTTAAAAACTCTTGACCACACCCTGCTCACACAGACTGCCACCTGGGCTGAGATCCGACAGATTCTCGACGACGGCATCGCCTATGGCACCGCCTCGGCGTGCATCCCTGCCGCCTATGTCAGGCAGGCGGCTGACTATGTGAACGGAAAACTCCCCATCTGCACGGTGATCGGTTTTCCGAACGGATATCACACCACTGCCGTCAAAGTCTATGAAACCAAAGATGCCATCGCAAACGGCGCAGCAGAAATTGATATGGTTATCAATATCGGCTGGCTCAAAGATGGGCGGTACGAAGAGATTGAGAATGAAATCCGCCAGATTCATGAAGCATGCGACGGCAGGATTTTGAAGGTCATTATCGAGACCTGCCTGCTCACAGAGGACGAGAAAATCAAAATGTGTGAGATTGTCACGAATGCAGGCGCGGAATATATCAAGACCTCCACAGGCTTTTCGACAGCAGGCGCTACTTTTGCAGACGTCAAGCTCATGAGGGAGCAAGTGGGAAAACATGTGAAAGTCAAGGCAGCCGGCGGCATCGCATCGCTGGACGATGCCGAGGAATTTATCCGGCTGGGCGCCGACCGTCTTGGAACAAGCCGGATGATCAAGCTCATCAAAAATGCAGATGACGGGGCTGGATATTAATGCCTTCTTTTCGGCTTAGACTGCCCCTTCAAGAGTGGCGCTATCGCAGAAATGGATAAGCATTATAAAAAACCTGATACAAGTATTCCACATTCATACTTATATCA
>CAMWJQ010000365.1 GCA_947174615.1 uncultured Lachnospiraceae bacterium | reverse complement strand
TTGTAGTACTTTTCTATATAATGAAAAGGCTTTTCAGCCCTTTCATTGTATATTTGCTATCCTATATATCGCACATGCTTTGACCTTTCTTTATACACTGATAAAACATTTTTATACATCACCTTAATGTGGACATTTTATAAAATTTGTAACACTAATTAACTCTCCCAATTTTATACTTCCACATTTACCACACCTCTTCGCCTCATAATTTTCCATCTTACAGCTATTATCCGCATTTTTAACATGTTTCGTTGTTTTACCAGATACATATTCATGTGAACAGGAACTATACACTTCTATATCATGATTCAATTCGTCTACTACTTCAATCACCTCTCCTTCTTCATTAAAAAATACCCAGCCGCCGCATTCATTTACTGGCAGGTTTGCATCGGTATTTTCCCACATGATATCTTCTTCCTCCCAAAAGTAAATCTCATCCGCAATATCATTCGAATATAGAATACTTTTCGGGCTATAGGCAAACACTGTCAATGACGAGGAAAATACTGCAATTCCCATTACACCCGCTCCGATCACCTTCTGAAACAAGCTTTCCTTTCCCACTCCCTTTTTCATTTGATAAACCCTCTCTTTCATCATTTTATTTTGTATGTTCAATCCCATAATGGGCTGTTTTATATCGCCTGCCGAATGCTCTGCGATCTCTAATATCAGATATCCATATTCTTTTATTTCCTCTTTCGTCTTACCTGTTATTACCTTTCTGTCACAGGATAGCTCTGCAACCAGATTCCACTGGTACATAACATACCATGCTAAAGGATTATAAATATTCAATGCCAGTATAACAAGCACCAGCAGTTTGATCAGATTATCACATTGTTGAATATGTGTCAACTCATGTTCTAATACCATATCCAGCTCTTCTTCTTTCCAGTTCCTATATGGCAGCACAATCGCAGGTCGGATTATGCCAATCGTAAATGGACTTTTGATATATTTACATTGATAAACTCTATACTTGCATTGATTCGCCCGTATCGCACTGTTGTAAACGTGCTTTGAAGCCAGTTCTGCATTTTGCCGAAGATAATGTTTTACCTTTTTATATTTTATAAGATACCGACTTACGATTCCTATACCAATCACCACTAGAACTGCTGACAACATGTAAACCACACTATTTGGAATATGTATCTTGTATGGTGCGATTTGTATAATCTTGTCTGTATAATCTATAAAAAGATCGTTCTCAGCATGACTGGCTGGAAATCGCCATATTCCCAATGCCTTTAACAAACTTTTGTACCGAGAAAAATAATAGGGAAATGGAAGAAGATACTCCACAATGTTCAATACCAAATATCCTCTTCTCCATTGTATAGTAAAAGATCTGCTCACAAAGGGATACATTACAATATAAATAAGTGTACCTACGCTGCCAAACAAGGACATCGTTCCAAGCAGAGACATGTTATTCTTCCTCCAAAATTTTCCGAAGATCCTCTGCAGTATTTTTGTCCAGTTTCTGACCGCCGGAAAAAGTAGATAAAAAAGCATACATAGAGCCGTCATAGAGTTCATTGATAAAGTCCCTTGCTTCTCCCTGTTTATATTCTGTGTACGTCATTGCCGGATAATAGACCTTCTTGTGTTCAGCGTTTTGAGAGACGACCAATCCCTTATCAATTAATCTCCTGATAAACGTGTTGATTGTCTGCTTTTTCCAATCCTTCTGGCAGATATCATTCAGATACTCTGTAATATCTCTGAATGTCTTTCCACTTTCATGTTTCCACAAATACTCCATAATCATATTTTCTGATTCACTGATTAAATATTTGATTTTTGTTTCTGACATCACTTTTTCTCCTTCTGCGCATTTTTATATCTTTTGACATCATAAGTAATACGTTTATGTGGTATTTTTAAGATACCACAATTTTGTAATACTGTAAATGCTTATTTCCACTCATTTTATCCGAATATTGTGCTCATCTGCAAAATTCCCATACGCATTATCCCTTTGCCCTTTTTGACAAAAGGAGACACACTTTCGTGTGTCTCCAAAAATATCTCATATAAATAATATCAAATATAACGCTTAGCACTGCTCTACGAGCTTCTTCAATGCTGCAAGCGCTTCGTCCGGAAGCTTATCATAGCCTTCCTTCTTGGTTGCAAAACCTTCCACTGCATCTACACGATTCTGCATCGCTGCCTTCAATGCTGCCACATACTCTGCATTGTTCATATCCGGCTTGAAAGCGTCGCTTGTCTTGCCTGACCAGTCATACATGATCTCAATATCGTCGAAGTTGCCCCACTTCTCGAAGTTCGCCTTTCCTTCAACGATTGTCTCAAGAATGCCTAATGTATCTGCCGGTTTTACCTTTGTGCCCATGAAATCGCCTGTGTTGACGATATAGCATGCAACATCCTTCTCCTCAACCAGTTTCTTGAACTTCTCATAATCATTTACTAACGGATAGGTTCTGAACGGGTTTGCATAAGGAACGATTCTCAGTGCATTCAGGTCTGTACCTGCTGCAACGCGCTCTGCGGTAGATGTCTTGGTTGCAAGTGTAGCACCCATGACAGATGCAAGCGCTGCGCCCTTTAATTTCACTACTGGAGGAATTGTCGGGTCTTTCATAATCCAGAAAATCGCATTTACAGGAGCATCAATCTTGTCCACACGGTTTGGCGACCACAGCTTAGACTTGATTGCACGTCCGTTGCCGTTTCTGATATCCTCTGTTACCAGCTGAATCTTGCCGTCCTCATCCAATGTAGCAGAACAGTTCTGAGCAGATAATAAGTACTCATTGTCAGCACATCCTGTAGGATAGTCAGCTGTCTTGTCGAAATATGTAGGCTCCAGTGCGATGGATGCACAAGTATCTGTATTGATGATGAAAGCGTCATCATGAAGAACTTTGATACCGCCAAATGCATCATACTTGCCGCCATGCTTTGCATGTGTCAATGTCGATTTGCCTGATCCTGACAGTCCGTATACAGATGCCACGAACTTCTGTCCGCCTTCCAGAGAATACTCTTTCTGTCCGCCGTGGCAGGAAGCATAGCCATTTCTATTTGCGAGTGCCCATGCCATTGTCAATGTGCCCTTCTTGTGCTCACCAAAGTACTTCATACCAAGAATCGCTGCACAGTTCTGGTTTGTATCAAAATAGCAAAGTGTCAGAGGATCACTTAAACAGCTATAATCAACGTCTGGTGCCTCGTGTGGTGCCCACTGAGGATCAGAGAAGATGTAGATATCCGGCTCGTTGCCATCACCAACCGGCTTAGAGGTCTTGTACATTTTTACATACTCATCAGACATATACTGGAAGTTGATCATCCAGTTGTAAAGAAGATTCTCCTCCCCTTCAGGAATCAGGAGATGCGCCTTTACCATGAACTCAGGATCAAGCCCTACAAAGCACTCTGCATGGTACATGGTCTTCCAACGTGTCTCATATACGGCATCCATAACCACTTTGTCAAGCTTTGCCTCGTCTACGCCCGGCTCACCCTTGATGCGGCGTGCTGCTGCATAACGTCCCGTAACAGCGCCATCGTTGAATAACAGTACCCTTGCGTCCTTCTCAAGACCAAATGTTTCTCCATTCTTAATCTTCATATCGGTAACAATGGTTCCCGGTGAGTTCTTAGCTAACTCATAGGCTTCCTTTAAAGTATTTACCTTCACTACATTGTTTCCGTAAAAAGCAGCCTCGATGATAGAACGTGTCTTAGAAAATCCTACCTTTCCAGCACCAATCTCGGAAATGGGATAATACGCTTTCGTTGACATATAAGATCCTCCTTAGATAATAAAATTTTATTTCAAACCGTTGTGACGCGTTGTATTGTCTGAAACGGTTGTGATCGTAATAATTATCTCAAAACCTTAGATAAAAGTCAATAAAATTAACATAAACTTCTCAAAATTATACGGCGCGCGTTGCCTTCTGAAGCATTTCAAGCTCAATCCCCTCAAAATACGGTGAAAGTTTCTCATAAACACACGCGTGATATGCATTCAGCCTTCGGAGATCAGAAGGCTCCATATACTGCGTGTCAATAGCGTCTAAGTCAATCGGCACATAAGTCAAATGACGAAATCCCATAAATTGCCCATACTCATTTTTCTCCTCGTTGACGATCTCGACAATATTCTCTGTGCGGATTCCATGGCTGTCCTGCACGTACATGCCCGGCTCATCCGAGACAATCATCCCCTCTTCCAGCTCTGTTTCCGGTAATTCTGGTCTGTACTGCCATCTCAGAC
>CAMWJQ010000364.1 GCA_947174615.1 uncultured Lachnospiraceae bacterium | reverse complement strand
AAACCCCGTTTTAAAAAAAAATCAAAAAAATTTGAACAAAAACCGTACCAAATTAACAACAATACCAAAATTTATAATTAAAAAAACTTAAAACCTTAAAAATTTGTATTGTTTACTTGCACGAAATTATATAAGATGCACAAAATATAGTTGATTCACGAATTATAATGCGTTAAAATTATCTTGCAGGAACAAAAAAGTTTCTGACAAACAAGATTTAGGGAGGAAACAAAAATGAAGAAAAAAGTAGTATCGTTACTCATTGCAGCAATGACAGTTGCCAGCCTCACAGCATGCGGAAACTCAAATTCCGATACACCAGCGGCAAATCCGGCGCCCGCACCGGCAGAGACTCCGGCGGCAGATCCGGAACCCGCACCAGCGGAGAGTGAGGCGCCTGCACCGGAGGAGGGTGAGGCAGAAGCGCCTGCACCGGCAGCAGACGGCGAAGTGATTAGTGTAGGTTTTGCACAGGTTGGTCATGAGTCTGACTGGCGTGCAGCTAACACAAAAAATTATCAGGATACGTTCAGCGCGGCAAACGGCTATGAGTTATCCTTTGTAGACTGCGACAATGATCACGCTGTTCAGATTGAGACTGTACGCGGATTTATCGAGCAGGAGCTGGATTATATCTGTATTGCTCCGATTCAGTCTGCAGGATGGGACACCGTTCTCCAGGAAGCAAAGGATGCGGGCATTCCGGTTCTTATCGTAGACCGTGCAGTGGATGCAGATCCGTCTCTCTACACGACAGCGCTTGGCTGCGACATGGTGGCAGAGGGCGAGGCAGCAGGAAACTGGCTTGCTGAGTACTTAAACGGCGAGGATGCAAACATTCTTGTAATCGAAGGCTCTGTAGGCGCATCTGCGACACTTGGCCGTACAGAGGGCTTTAACAATATCGTTGCACAGAATTCTAACTGGAAAGTTCTTGATTCCCAGTCTGGTGACTTCACACAGGCAGGCGGACAGGAAGTTATGGAGTCCTTCATCAAATCCTACAGCGATTTTAACGTAGTTGTATGCCAGAATGACAACGAGGCATATGGCGCGATGGATGCGATGGACGCGGCAGGCATTACATATGGTGTTGACGGTGATGTGACAATCATTTCCTTCGACGCAACACATGATGGACTTCAGTATACACTCGATGGAAAAATTACCTGTAATGTAGAGTGCAATCCTCTTCAGGCAGGCTTTGCAGAAGAAGTTATCCAGAAATTACAGGCAGGTGAGGCAGTGGATGCATGGACACTCGTTGTTGATGAAGCGTTCGTAGCACCAGGCATCACAAGCAGCTATGCAGTGACGATGAGTCAGGAAGTATTGGATGGTCGTGCATATTAATTCGTATTGATACGATCTCAAATAAGTTGTGATGGCAGAGGGGAGAACTTGTTTTTCTCCCCTCACACATTTGGGACGGCAAGAGCATGTTTGCAAAATGCGTTCTGCCGGATGTGCGTCACGATTTGTAATACTACACAAACCGGTACATACAACGTTGTGATACGGACTGCAGGAATGATTTTTCAAACATGCTCGTTCTAATAAAAGTCAAACGCCGTACGACTGCGCATCGTCTGGCATAGGTACGGCGTCTGCTATTTTTACAAAAAACTCTGGAGAGGAGATGGCGATATGGATAGTAATATTGTTTTGAGTGCAAAAGGAATCTGTATGACCTTCCCCGGTGTAAAAGCGCTGCAAAATGTGGATTTTAATCTGAGAAAAGGCGAGATTCGCGCGCTCATGGGGGAAAACGGCGCCGGGAAGTCCACATTAATCAAATGTCTTACCGGGGTTAACAAATTTGAAGCCGGGGAGATTCATCTCGACGGCATCAATGGTCCTGTTGTGAACAGAGATACGCTCGATGCGCAGCGAAAGGGGATTTCTACGGTGTATCAGGAAGTCAACCTGTGCCCGAACCTGTCAGTGGCAGAGAACTTGTTTATCGGCAGGGAGCCAATGACGAAATTCCACACGGTAAACAGAAGGAAAATGAATGAGATGGCTGCAAAGCTTATGAAGGACTTGGATCTGGATGTTGATGTGACCCAGAATCTGGAAGAGTACTCGCTTGCGCTGCAGCAGATGATCGCGATTGCGCGCGCGGTGGATATGGACTGCAAGGTTTTGATTCTCGATGAGCCGACCTCCTCGCTGGATGACAATGAAGTAGCAAAACTTTTCGTCATGATGAGAAGGCTTCGCGAAAAAGGCGTTGGCATTATGTTCGTGACGCACTTTCTTGAGCAGGTATATGAGGTCTGTGACGGTATCACAGTGCTTCGAAACGGCACGCTGGTAGGGGAGTACACTATCGACGAGCTGCCCCGCGTCAAGCTGGTTGCCGCCATGATGGGGAAGGATTTTGACGACCTTGCCAGCATCAAACAGGAAGGCAGCGGCGACAAGTCAAAAGAGCCGCTTGTCATTGACGCAAAGGGACTAAGCCATGCCGGAACGATCAAGCCGTTTGATTTGGAGATCCATAGGGGCGAGGTCATCGGACTGACCGGACTGCTCGGAAGCGGGCGCAGCGAGCTGGCGCGCGCAATCTACGGCGCGGACAGGGCGCAGACAGGCACATTGAGAGTAAAAGGGCAGGAAGTGACGATCAAGAATCCGATTGACGCCATGAATCTCGGGATGGGACTTCTGCCGGATGACAGAAAGGCGGAGGGGATTATCGGAGATTTGTCTGTCCGTGAAAATATTATTCTTGCCATGCAGGCAAAACAGGGTATTTTCAAAAAGATTCCCATGTCAAAGCAGATTGAGATTGCAGACAAATTTATCGAGATGCTGCAGATCAAGACAGCGAGCAGAGAGACCTTGATTAAACAGCTATCCGGCGGCAATCAGCAGAAGGCGATTCTGGCAAGATGGCTTGCGACCAACCCGGATTTTCTGATTCTGGATGAGCCGACGCGCGGTATTGATATTGGTACCAAGACGGAGATACAGAAGCTGGTGCTCAAACTTGCGGATGAGGGAAAGAGCGTGATGTTTATTTCCTCTGAAATAGAAGAGATGCTTCGAACCTGCAACCGTATGGCAGTGCTTAGGGATGGCGCCAAGGTCGGGGAAATCAGCGGTGACGACCTGACGCAGGAAGGCGTCATGAAAGCAATTGCGGGAGGTGGAAAATAATGGATAAAGTCAAGAAAATTACAAAAATGAAGCTGTTCCTGCCGATTTTCAGTATGATTCTCGTCATGATGATCAACGTGATTTACGATATTGCGAGCGGGAATCCGCCATTTGGCTTCTTTTCGATCAGTATCAACAATGGCATTTTGTACGGGCGCTTGATTGATGTGCTAAACCGCGGCAGCGAGGTGGCGATTTTGGCAATCGGCATGACGCTGGTGGTATCGGCATCGGCAGGTACGGATATTTCCGTGGGCTCCGTGATGAGTCTTTCCGGCGGTCTGTGCTGTATGCTGCTTGCAGGCTACGGCGTGACCAATGTGAGTGCGTACGCGGTTCCGCTCTGGGTAGGGATGCTTGCAGGCATTGCGATTGCCTGTGTGTGCGGTCTGTTCAACGGCTTTTTGGTGGCTTATATGAACATTCAGCCCATGGTTGCCACGCTGATACTGTGGTCTGCGGGCAGAGCAATCGGACTGCTTCTGTGCAACAGCAATATCGTGTATGTGCGTGTTCCCTCTTTTCAGTTTTTCGGCGCGTACTGTGGTATCATTCCGACGCCGATTCTGATCGCGGCAATCTGCGTCGCCGTTGCTTCGATTGTGTTGAAATCGACAGCGCTCGGGACATATATACAGAGTGTCGGCATTAACAAAAAGGCATCCAGAATTTCCGGGTTTAATTCGGCGAAGATTATCCTGCTGTGCTATGTTATCTGCGGACTGTGCGCAGGTATCGCCGGACTGGTGGCAACCTGCAGGATTTATTCCGCAGATACGAACAATATCGGTCTGAACATGGAACTTGACGCAATCCTTGCAGTAGCCTTGGGCGGCAACAGCCTTGGTGGCGGCAAATTTAATTTAGCGGGCTCCATCATAGGCGCCTATACGATTCAGGCGATTACGACAACCCTGTATGCGCTGGGTGTATCTTCCGCACAGGCGCCGGTGTTCAAGGCGATCGTGGTCATCTTAATCGTCGTAATTCAATCACAGCCTGTAAAGGATTATTTCAAAAAACTGTCCGCTAAAAAGGCAGGAGCAAAGGAGGCGGCATAAGGATGAAAAAATTAAAGCTTGGATCCAATAATATTTTACTAGCAA
>CAMWJQ010000363.1 GCA_947174615.1 uncultured Lachnospiraceae bacterium | reverse complement strand
ACATAATGCATCGATTCCTGAGCCAGACAAGAAGACAGATAGTCATCACTTACCTGCAAATTACCGACATACTCAATTGCCCAGACATATTCCGTCACATAATTGAGCATAATCAGACAAAGCATGACGCCCGCAAAAAAAATAATCCTTTTTTTGATAAAAGGAAAGTAAAATGGCAATCCCTTTTTTTGAACCACATGTACCTTTGTGCCTGTCTTTTTCAACAACGGCGGCATTTTCAGAAAATCTGCAGCGTATGCCTCGCACATGCAGACATCCTGTTCTTTCTTGATTTCCCACAAATCAATATCATGTGTCCTGCACATGTTGAAGAAGCGTTCCATGTAGTCCCCGTCAACCTTGATGACCAGAAAACCTTTGACAAAGCGTATCCATCTATTCTGCAAGCGTCCCACCTCAAGTTTCCCTTATCACCTTTACCTCCTTGATCTGCCCTGATATTTTCATGTCCTCATTCGAGTAATGCTCAATTGTGAGACAATCGCCGCAGACACAATATTTAATATGATTTCCTTTGATCAGAACTTCGTGGCAGGTGTAGGATATAATTCCCTTGAAATTCTCCACAAAAAGCTCTGACGCCCCTACCATATGAAACAATGTGGCATTCACCACCACATCCTTTGGCAGTGAAAACGCATCTGCAAAACGCTCTCCTGCACTCATGATATCCTGTTTAAATATATCGTGTCTATTCATATCAGCACCCAAAAATGAAGTATAGGTTTACTATACTTCATTCTATGTCTTTTCTTCAATTCCTATTCCCCAATCAGCTTATCCTCCTATAAAATATGATTTACAAGCCGGTTTTTTCAAACGGTTAGCTCAAATGCTATATCCCCGCGTTCATATTCATAATCATTCAACTTAATTTCATTAAATCCGTATTTATGGTAAATGTGCAATGCCGCTTTTAATCCGCTATTGGAAATCATAAACAATTTTTTTGCACCGTGGTCTGTCGCATATTTCATACATCGCTCAAACACGGCATTTCCCGCACCTTTGCCTTTAAATTTTTCATTTGCTGCCAGTTTACAGATTTCTCATGTTTCATTACCAATATTCCTTACCATACAGGTTGCCAGAACCTCATCATTTTCCACTGCGAAATAAATCATTCCGCCATTCGCAATTTCCCTTTCGATATTTTGAAATGTTTCAATATCCTCTTTTTCCAACTGACCGAATAAATCAACGATCCATGCCGTATTCAGCGCGACAAAATCCTGTGCATAACGATTATCATATTGTACGATTTCCATGATTACCTCCTGTTCAAATTGATTGTACTTGCTTTCTTATCAACCTTAGTATATAAACGCCCTGATATAAAGTATACAATACATGATGATTATGCAATAATGACAATGGTGGAAGCCGGTCTTGGCATCAGCATTTTAGCCGAATTGGCATTAAGGCGAACCCATTATAAGATTCTACTACGAAAAACCGAACCTCCTGTTTATCGAACTATCGCAATCGGATATAAAGATACCCACAATCTCCCGATTGCCAGCAAACGATTTATTGAATATCTACAGTCCCATTTATCAGAGCTGCCTTGACTGCAAAAATTCTTATTTGTATTTTCTGGTCAAAACCTTCTCACATGCTGCTGTTATCTCCGTAAGCCTGTCACAATCATAGACCACAAGTTCCTGCAGCCTGCGTCCCTCTGGAAAATGCGGCAGTCTGGTCAGCGCTGGCAGACTGCGCAGTGTAAGTTTCCGCAAAGCCGGCAGTGTTTCCAGAAAATCCAGATTGTCTATGTCCTCAATCTTTACCAGCTCCAGCTCCTGAATGGACTCCATCTGCCCCAATCTCTCCAATCCCTGCGCATGCTTCTCGTGTATGATCACACTCTGTAGATCCAGCATACGCAGCACATCAATCGAGGGACAAGGCATCTCACACAAAATAAGCTCTCTGACAGCATCCTTTCGTATCAAAAATTCAATGTGCTGTGCAGAACTTCCAATATAGCAGTTGTGAAGCTTTGGAAATCTTAACAGCCATTCCAGTTCATACATCGATGTACTGCCTGAAGCATTCCTATCACCAGTATCTTCGAAAGTAACACCGTCCAGTGAGAAGTCTACATAAAGAGAAAGCGTTGTAAGTTCTTGTGATAACCTGTTCACAAAGCTGAAATCACGCTGTTTTGGCACCGCCATGTCCAATTTTGTCAGATGTTGATATTGGGAAAGAACCTCCACATGTCTGATCTCTCCCCTACAGTCCAGCTTCAGCCTTCGTACATGCACCATATCCTCAAAATGCTGCAAATCGCAGTCTTGCATAGTATAAATATAAATACGAAACAGGATATCATCTCGCACAGAAAACAGATCCCTGTCCAGAACCTCCAAAGCCTCCTTAGAAAATGCTTCTTTCGTCTGTATCCATTTTAGTTCCTCTGCCTCCGCCATCAAAGACACCATCTTCTCATCAATCTGTGAAGCCGTCAGACACGAGATCCGCCCGTCCTGCTGCGAGTTTTTCTTCATCGTACTGTCACATGCAATAAGATCAACAGTACGCATAAATAAAACTTTCTTTGTTTGCTGTATTTCTGATGCTGGTATACTATTTTTTTCTGGTGCTTCCTGTGTCTTAGCCTTACAGTCAGACATCCTATTTTCTGCGGCTTTTAGAACGTCCGCCTTATGTTCCTGTAACAGTTTGAGATAAGCCTGCCAGATTGTTTCCCGATGATCGCCAATCCAATCATCAATCTCTCGCATCCTCACCTCATATTCATCTGGATAATCCAAATCCGGATAAAGGTTATAATCATAGATTCCATAATCGTACCATTTCACAATCTCCATAAATCCGTATTGATACAGGCAGTCCGATAATCGCCGAATACCATGACCAATATCCACATTGTAAAAATTACTATAGTATGTGCCTACCCCCTCATGGCAAGACGCAAACTGCCAATAATATAGCTGTATAAACATAAATACCCATTCTGGCTCCTCGTTCTGTTCAGGATATAGTTCACACTGCAAAAGATCATCAAATTCTAATAGCAGCTGACCTCCCCATGCATCTTCCACCTCACCGGCTTCTGCCATCCGTTCAAGCTCAATATACATTTTTTCTACAGATTTTATGAAATCGTTCATATATGTTTGCTCCATTTTTTTAACTTTTCACGGTAAAAATCGGTTCCATCCGCGCGACAGGCACCGCCATATCATGTGCTGTGTGCACCGCAATCACTCCATGGATATCTTTATAGGCATATGGCGCTTCTGCCCGAATAGACTCCTCCCACTTTTTCAGAATATCGGCTCTGCCCTTCAAGTCTGTGCGATTAGGGTCAATTGGCGTAATCACATGAAAATGTTCCATAAATTGACGAAACGCCGCATCATTTCCTTTGATCGCGTCGCCGCGGGATTTCTGCCGTCCGGCGCCGTGGCTCGCACTCCAAAGCGCATCGCGTTTTCCCAACCCGCGCAGCAGGTAACTAGAACTGCCCATAGACCCCGGAATCATTACCGGCTCACCATAATAGGCAAACGCTGTTTCTGCCATCTCCTCACAGCCGCCGGCACAACAGGCTCCTTTTCGATGAATAAAATAATCTTCTCCGTCAATCTGCTGTTTCCAGATATAATTGTGCGGCGCATCATAAAGCAGCTCCATATCACATGTGCCGAATACCTGTGTAAAAACCTCCTGAATCATAAAACCGAGAAACAGACGGTTTGCAAAGCCAAAATTCGCAGCATTCCCAGAAGCAGACCAAAACCGGTTCCATGCATTCTGCTGTTCATACGCTTCCGGTATAGGATAAATCTTATTCTCCGGATGCATCAGACCAACAGGATAAATTTCCTGACAAATCTTGCGGTTCAAAAGACCACTGTGATGCCCGATTGTCAGAGAACCTGTGTGCAGCATGACCACCACAGCGCCCTTTTGGAGTTTCCACGCATTTGCAGTCTGACCGTCGTAAATCTCGGCAACCCGCTGTACCTCCAGAAAATGATTGCCCCCGCCAATCGTTCCAATCTGATCGTCATAGGTCAACTGTCGATAACTGCCGATAAAATCCTCCAATCCCTCTGTACCGGCTGTTTTCAAGCTGCCCCGAAATACCGTGCGGTTCAGCCATTTTTCCTGAATCTCAGGATAATAGTACCTCCAAAGCCCACTCCTTCCACTGTCATGATACGTTTCCAATAAGCCGTCCAGCCCATATCGACACACCGCCTCTCGCTGCCTCCCTGCCC
>CAMWJQ010000362.1 GCA_947174615.1 uncultured Lachnospiraceae bacterium | reverse complement strand
TTTAATCCGCTGTATTTGTGCGGGAGATAGGAAAGAAAATTTGCTGTCCGACATTATGCAGCATGAGATGGCAGTTGCAAAACAGCAGAGTGAAGCATTGAGTAAGGCTTATGGAGGCATGTCTGAGGCATTTGAAATAGCTGCTAAAATTTCAAAGGGCGGTAAGGTATCAAGCGAGGAAGCAAAGAAACTAATGGAAAAGAATCCGGGTTTGTATGCAATGGCTATGGCGGCAGCGGTTATGTCCAGGAAAAGAGCGGAACAGAGTGAAATAGAAAGTAACGATAAAGAAGGATCAGAAAATATATCAAATGGAACAGTACAGGGTGTCAGTTGGTCGGATTTTGAATGGAAATCATATGATACACAGATGACTGTTTCTATGGAAAAGACACCAGTAATAGAAGGTGTCGCAGAGGGTGAAGTCAGCCTGAGCTAAGATATCTATTGTACCTCAATTCATTCAGGCGGGATGATGATTAAATATACGGAAACAACCAGGCTGGTTTAGTGTTCCATATCAGTGCAGGGAGGCGGCTGATGCACCCCTGCTGAAAATTTCTCATTACAATTTAGCTGGTGAACAGGGCTGTTCACAGAAGCAGCCACATTTCCGGTTTGATTTCGGGCACCGGTATTTTGCCCTGTGTCTGGCAGCCTCGTATCCATCTTTATGCATACGTAAGCCCAGCTTACAGACCGGGACGCCATCGTCATCAATGGTGAAATCGTCCTTGTAAGTGAAATGCCCGGTATGTCCGGGATTCAAGTCGATAAAAGGCGGGATATTTTTCCGTCTGCAGTATTCATAGACAGCGTAAGCATCGTGGGCACAATCCAGAAGAAGTTTTTCTATGTGCAGCTGCGGAAGGTATGCTTTCATGGTGAAAAAGGAATGGAGAAAGGAAAGCATGTCATGCCGAGAAGCACGCTCTAAAATAGGAAAAACCGGAAGGTCGCTGTGTGAATCGGAAGCCGCATACATGTAGAGGTGGCAGCCGAAGAAATAGCACTCCCGGTGAGAGTCCCATCCCCAGTTACAGTCTGGCTGGGAATAGCGGCGTTTACAGTTACAGGAATAACAGCCATGCTCCATACAGCCGCAGATCCGTTTTTTGCGCTGCTGTGCAGCGGTGCGGACAGGAGTTCCGTCCCCGGCAAGAGCCAGATGGTCAGGGGAGATTAATCTTGTGTTGCTTTCCTGTCCAGATATCAATATAATGTACATGAGGTGATGGAATTGACATTACTTGAATGCATAAAAGAAAAAGGGCTGTCCCGTTACAGCCTGTCAAAAATAAGCGGAGTGCCGTGGGACACACTGTCGGAGCTCTGCTGCGGCGAGATCCGTTTTGAACAGTGCAGCAAAGAACTGCTTTCAAAGCTGTCAGAAGCGCTTGGGACCAGCGTGAAAGAACTGGTGCTTCTGGAGACAGGAAATGACATGGATGAGGACGGGAGGCCAAGGGATAAAAGGTATCTTGAGACAGGGCTGCCGGAAAGCCTGCAGCATTCCCTTGATGAATTTATACAGGGAGAGAAGGAGCAGGTGTCTCATATGGACTGCCTGTGGGGAGAGCTGTACGGCTCCATCAATGCATGCCAGTGGGGAGGGCGGATCACAAAGGAACAGGCAGATTACCTGCGGGCAAAATACCTGTTTGGAGAGGAGGCAGAAGAAGATGATTGATTTTACATCGTGCGAAGTGAATAAATTCAAGGCTTATGGCGGAGCAAATGGAAATAAGATACACATACGGTATCAGGGGAAGGGGTATATGCTGAAATTCCCGCCAGTACTTGGGCGCAGCAAAACCATGAGTTATACAAACAGCTGCATCAGCGAATATCTTGCCTGCCATATTTACGGTCTGCTTGGAATGAAGGTACAGGAGACAGTCCTAGGCACGTATACAGACAGGCGGGGGAAAGAAAAGGTAGTAGTTGCCTGCGGTGATTTTACAGACAGCGGGAAGAGGCTGATTGAATTTGCACAGCTGAAAAATACCTATCAGCAGAAAGCAGAAAAAGCATTACGGTCGGGATACAAGAAAAAACAGTTATGGTTAAAACCTGTAGTGATTGGGAACAGCCGGACCTTTCTGCTGTCCGGCTGTCCTGGAAGTGACCATAGTATGGGAGTGGAGAAGAGGATGAATATATATCAGGGAAAATCTGTATACAAAGGGATTGCAGTGGGAAATGTGATTGTCTTAAAGGACAGGGATCTGCAGGTAAAACGATGCCGGATCGAGGATGTGGCAGCTGAGATTGCGAGAGTTGACGAGGCGGGAGAAGAGGCAAAATCACAGCTTCAGAAGTTGTATGACAAAGCGTTAAAGGAAGTTGGAGAGACAAATGCAGCTATTTTTGAGGTGCACCAGATGATGCTGGAGGATGAGGACTATCTCGAATCCATACACAAGATGATCCAGACGGAGTTTGTAAATGCGGAATATGCGGTGGCAGTGACAGGGGACAATTTTTCGGAAATATTTGCGAGCATGGACGATGATTATATGAAAGCAAGAGCCGCTGACGTCAAGGATATTTCCAACCGTCTTGTGAAAATCCTGCAGGGGCAGGAAGAAGTCGATTTTTCTGCTATAGAGCCGTCGATTATCGTTGCGGAGGATTTGAGCCCGAGTGAGACTGTACAGATGGACAAAGAAAAAATACTGGCTTTTGTGACAGTGCATGGCTCCGCCAATTCCCACACGGCGATCCTTGCGCGGATGATGAACATACCGGCACTGATCGGTGTTCCGATGGAGCTGCGGGAAATCCACAGTGGTATGAAGGCTGTTGTGGATGGATTTGCCGGAGAAGTGATTTTTGAGCCATCAGAGGAAGTCTGCGGACAGGCACACAAAAAAATAGAAGAGGAAAAGGAAAAAGCACTGTTACTACAGACATTAAGGGGGAAAGAGTCGATAACTCTGAATGGAAAAAAGATTCATTTGTATGCGAATATCGCGAGCGTGGGTGATGTCGGGTATGTGCTTGAAAATGATGCGGAGGGAATCGGATTGTTCCGCAGTGAGTTTCTGTATCTGGGAAGAAATGATTTTCCGGCAGAAGAAGAACAGTTTCAGGCATATAAGCAGGTGGCGCAGATGATGGCGGGAAAGAAGGTCATTATCAGGACACTTGACATCGGGGCGGATAAGCAGGTGGGCTATTTTAACCTGGGGCAGGAGGACAATCCGGCAATGGGTTACCGGGCAATCCGCATCTGCCTGAAACAGCCGGAAATCTTCAAGACACAGCTCCGGGCGCTGCTGCGCGCGGCGGCATTCGGAAATCTCTCAATCATGTACCCCATGATTACGTCCGTGGAGGAAGTGCAGCAGATTGATGCGATCGTAAAGGAAGTGCAGAAGGAGCTCAATGAACTCCAGATACCATACAAAATACCAGAACAGGGCATCATGATAGAAACCCCGGCGGCAGTGATGGTCAGCGATGAACTGGCGGAAATGGTCGATTTCTTCAGTATCGGCACCAATGACCTCACACAGTACACACTGGCAGTCGATCGGCAGAATGCAAGACTGGATGACTTTTACAATCCGCACCACAAGGCAATCTTAAAGATGATACAGATGGTGGTTGACAATGCCCACAAGTGCGGAAAGTGGGCAGGCATCTGCGGGGAGCTGGGCGCAGATCCGGATCTGACGGAAACATTTGTAAAGATGGGAGTCGATGAACTGTCTGTGGCTCCGTCCATGGTGCTGAAAATCAGGAAGCACATACGGGAGATTAAGATGTAAGACTCTGCTCTTGTTTGTAAAACGCGCATGTGTTAAAAAATGGCATTGCAGGCAGAGGCACATCGAGATGCGGTTTAAGCAGGTTGACAACTTCCGGTTCGCAGAGTTGTTATGTGAGCGCAAAATCGGTAATCATATGCAGAAATATACATTATTCTTCAAATTTTATGCAGTAGGAACACTTTTCTCCTAATACCATAGTCATGTGTCCTTTCTGAAAATTAGAGTGATTGTTTTGAAATTATCATGTTACATCTGCTCCACAGCTCGTCTTTATATGCGAATACATCTTTATCAATATTTCTTTCAATAAAGCCGACTTTTTCATAACATTGCTTCGCTAATGCGTTTTCATTGAAAACATTTAGCTGAACTGCTTTTGCGCCGGTTATCTGAAAAGCGTATTGCAGAGCAAGATTCAGCATTTCTTTTCCGTAACCTTTTCCACGTTTTGTTTTATCAACGATAACAAATTTAAGAAAACCGATATTGTCTGCTGTATTGACAGAATAACAGAAGAAGCCCACTGCCTGTCCG
>CAMWJQ010000361.1 GCA_947174615.1 uncultured Lachnospiraceae bacterium | reverse complement strand
GCATGGCCTGCTGTACATACTCACGGTCTGAATAATCCTTTCCGTCAAAGACACTTCGTCCGTTCCTGCCAATAAAATTTCCGCGTTGAAAATCATGCATGGAAACTCGTTCGTCGAGAATCTTCTGCTTCTCATCGATTGGTATCGCCGGATCAGACAACTGTGATATACATCCCGCATCCATGACAGCGTTCTTGTAAGCCTGCAGTTCCTCCTCCACACGTTCTGCTGCCAGTACTGCGGTCTCGCACATCATTTGTTCCACCGTAGACATCGTACTGTTGTAGCTGGGAATGATACTGGCAAACCCAGATGCCGCCTGCCCTGCCAAAACGGTCAGAATGAGGCATAGTGTAATTTTGGTTCGAATGCTTTTCATCTCATTATTCCCCCTGTTTGATCATTGGTCGATAATCCCCGATTATCTCTCTTATTATAATATATGTTTATAATAAATTGGTCAACCCTGAATCACTTGTGTCCACGTCCATTCAAAAACGAATAATTTCCTCGATACGCAAAAGTCGGGCAGAGGATTTTCCCCTACCCGACTATTTCCATATAGATCTGATACGCCCGATATGCGCCAAGCTCAACCGGCATCGGAATGCCTGCCGCCATCAGCGCCGAACCGTGATAACGCGCTCCCGTCTCTGCGTCCCTGTAGACTGCGTTCGGGTCAAGCCCTTTCAGCCGGACGTAATTCACGGTCATATTCCCGTGTATTTCCTGCATTACTACACTGAGCAGCACCTGTTCCCTGTCCTTTGACACAAACGCCCACGCCGCACAGGCATCCTCAAACGGATTGGACAGACGGTAATAATCGCCTTTACAAATCAGTCCCTCATACTTCTTATACCTGGCAATCTGTTCCCGTATTTCTTCCTTCTCCTCCTTGGAGAGCAGTTCCGGATTCAGTTCATACCCAAACATGCCTGCCATCGCAACCACGCCCCGCGTGTGCAGACTGGTAGTTCTGCCTGTCTGGTGGTTTGGAACCGCAGACACGTGAGCGCCGACCACGCAAGCCGGATAAAAGAACGATGTTCCGTACTGGATGCGCAGGCGGTCAACTGCGTCCGTGTTGTCGCTGCACCAGATTTGCGGTGTGTAATACAACATGCCTGCGTCAAACCTGCCGCCGCCGCCGCTGCATCCCTCTATCAGCATATTGGGATAGCGCTGCATCAGCCTCTCGAGAAATTCATACACACCGCACACATAGTCATATGTCACCTTTCCCTGCGCACGTTCCATAGAATAGATATCCGAAAGGCTGCGGTTCATGTCCCACTTTACATACTCGATATTTCCTTGGTCAAGCACTGCGCAGATCTGATCAAATATATAGTCCCGCACATCTTTTCTGGAAAAATCAAGCACTAGCTGATTGCGTGCGCGGACAGGCTTTCTTGACGGAATCCGGATTGCCCAGTCGGGATGGCGGCGGTAAATATCGCTGTCCTCCGATACCATCTCCGGCTCTATCCAGATACCAAACCTGACACCAATGTCATTAATACGCCGAACCAGTTCTCCCAGCGAACAGCCCAGTTTCTCTTCGTTGACCTGCCAGTCTCCCAGTCCGCTGTTGTCGTCATCGCGCTTGCCAAACCAGCCGTCGTCCATCACCACCATGTCAATGCCAAGCGCTGCCGCCTGCTCTGCCAGCTTGTAAATCGTCTCTCCGTCAAAGTCAAAATATGCTGCTTCCCAGCTATTAATCAATACTGGTCTGGACTGTCGGCTGTACGTTCCGCGACAGACATGTTCCCTGATGCAGCGGTGGTATTGTCTCGACAGTCCCGCAAAGCCCTCGGCAGAATAACTCAGTATCGTCTCTGGTATTGTCAGTGTCTCCCCTTTTTCCAGCGGATAATGGAACAAATCACTGTGCAGCCCCATCAAGACGCGGGTATGCCCGTACTGGTCGCGCTCTGCCTCGCACAGAAAGTTCCCGCTGTAGACAAAGAGCATGCCGTAGCAGCTTCCTGTATTCTCTGTCGCATCCTTCTCTGCTATGATGACAGCCGGGTTATACTGATGGCTGGAAGTTCCCCTGCGGCTTCCAATCAACTGGCAGCCTTGCACAATCCTTGTCCGCTGGAAACTCCGCTCCATCGCATGACGTCCGCAGAAGCTGATAAAATCATACTCACCGCTAAGGAAATCCAGACATGCCGATGAAGCCTTTTCCACGCAGACTGGTTCGGCGCCAAGGCTGCAGATTTCCGCGCTCCGCGTGATAATATCTGCTTCCTCGAGCACACCGTAGCGTAACCGCACCTGAACGTCACTGACAGAATCTTTTAACAATATTTCCAGCGTTTCCGCCTCATTCTCCCCCGCATACACAGCAGGAAGCCCTTTCAATGCATATTTCCCCTTCTGAATCGTATGGCTGACATAGCGCAGGTCACAGTACTCAGAACCGTCCGCATTGCGTATCACCAGCGCTGTGCTGCGATAATCGCCTGTGCCGAGCTGCGGATACTCCTGTGGCAAAACATCCATGGAGTGTGTCCTGTCATTTCCGGCATCCGCCGGATTTCCTGAAAAGCCTCTGTCAGCATAAGTCAGCAGATAGTCCATATTTCCGGAAATCCGTGCCCCATAATACAGATGCAGCAGGGAACCCAGCCGGTCAACCTTCATCTGATAGGTTGTGTTTCTAGTGTTTAATGTAAATAATTGCTCATCCTGTTGAAATTCAATAGCCATATGCGTTTTTCTCCTAATTTATTTTACCGCACCGTTTACAACACCGTTCAAAATCTGTTTCTGGCAGACGATATAGAATATCAGTATCGGAATCAATGACAGCAGATAAGAAGCAAATGCCAGATTGTAGTTCGTACCAAACTGTGTCTGGAAATTGAGCTGTGCCAGAGGCAGTGTGTTCTGCTCGGAACCTGCCATGATCACCAACGGTGTCATAACGTCATTCCAAACCGACAGTGCTGTCAGAACTGCAACGGTCGCGTGCATCGGGCGCATAATCGGGAAAATGATTTTCCAGTATGTTCTCCATGTGGATGCCCCATCTACCTTTGCCGCTTCCTCGAGCGCCATCGGAATATTGACAAGATAACCGGAATACAGCAGAATGTTCATCGGCATATAAAATACGACATACAGAATAATCACACCAAACCAGTTTGCCAGTCCCAGCTCTGCTGTCTGCTTTGCCAGCGGCATCATCAGGATTGCAAACGGAACAAACATACCACTCACGATAAACAGATAGACAAAGCTGTAAAACTTGCTGTGGCTCTTGTTTCTGCCGAGTGCGTAGCCCATCACAGAGTGAATGGCAATAGACAGCACGACTGTCAGCAAGGTGATCACCACACTGTTTTTCAACGAGTTCCAGAAATCGGTCACGCGCATTGCCTCTTTGAAATTATCAAGGCTCCATGTCTTCGGAAGGGACAAAATGCCGCTGACACTGTTTGTCATCTCCGCAGGCTGCTTAAATGCGATAATAATTGTCATGTACAGTGGGAACGCAATTGCAGAAAGACCTAAAATAAGCACAATCATTGCTGTCCAGTTGGTTTTCTTTTTTATCATATCTTCCTTCATTATAACTGCTCCTCCTTCTTACCTGTAAATTTCATCTGTGCAACAGAAACCGTCACGATTACCAAAAAGAATATTACTGCATTGGCGCTCTGGAACCCAAACTGTCCGCCTGACATACCGTTGTTGTAAATCAAGTAAGAAATAGACTCTGTACTCTGTGCAGGACCTCCTTTGGTCAGTGCCATAATTTGATCAAACACCATCAGGAAGTTTTTCACACACAATACCATATTAATCGAAAAGAACGGAATAATCAATGGGAATGTCAAATAGCGGAACTGCTTCCAGCCAGTCGCGCCGTCCAGCCCGCCTGCCTCGTACACGTCCTCTGGCACAGTCTGCAGACCTGAGATGTAGATAATCGTGTTCATCGCAATCGCCTGCCATGCACAGACAATCACAATGCCGATCCACGCTGTATCTGGATTGGACAAAATGCTTTTGCCCAAAGCCTCGGAGCCAATCATAGAACCCATTGCCGGCAGGATATAAGTGAAAAAGTAATTGAAAATGTAACCTACAACCAGCGCGCCGAGAATGTTTGGCAAAAAGTATGCACCCCTGAAAAAGCTCTTTGCCCGTATCCTGCCATTCAGCGCCAGTGCCAAAATCAGACTAATCACATTCACTACAATCGTGGTCACAATGGCAAGCTTAAAGGTAAACAGATAAGATTTTCCGACGCGCGCATCTGTAAACAAATCTGCATAATTCCGGAAACCTACCC
>CAMWJQ010000360.1 GCA_947174615.1 uncultured Lachnospiraceae bacterium | reverse complement strand
AAACTTGCGTCAGTTCCTTATAACGCTCTGAGGAGAACCACACCCTGCCTGTCAGTTATTAAGTTCTGTAGATCGTCTGTCAAGTGCTGCATTTTGTCCTCCTTATCGAGCTTGTTGTTAACGGTTACACGTCACAGTTTCGCTTTTGGCATTCTGTTTCGTTTGTACAGAGTTCGTGCTCTCTGTCATTTCAAAAATATTTACCAGCAGTGCCCATGATGTCCGCTTCTGTGATGTCTGCTTCCATGGCAGCCGTAGTAATAATCAGAATCGTATGTAACGGCTGGTGCAGTGTATGTCACAGTGGGCGCAGGCGCTGCATAGGTGACTGTGGATGTACTTGGCACTGCTGTACTGCTAACAGTACCGTCCAATGTCTCTGCCGGAACAGGTTTCCCATGGTCATGACAGTGATCACAGATGCCGTCCTCGTCCGCATCTACAAAATAGTCACAGATGCCATCTGTATTTACATCGGCATAGCAGTGAAAATCACAGATTCCATCGCTGTCCTCATCTACAAAATAATGGTTTCCACAGATTCCGTCACCATCTGTATCCATAAAGCATTCCCCAAGGCTGCATCCTCCGATATGACAGGTCTCGACATCTTCTGCGGCATGAACGGAAAGCACCGGCGCAAACACGACCGCACAGGCAAGTCCCATCGCCAACAATTTCTTCATATCCATATACCTCCTAAAATTTAGAAAATCCCCTGCTTTTCTCTACCATAGCACATTTGATGTTTTTTTTCAAGCGATATATAATGGTTTCCTGCAGATTCTGTAAAAGTTCGGCTTCCCGTTACAGGCATCAAGCCATGCGAATCTCCCCTTTTGCATTCTCATCATCCATAATAATCTCCCCGACTTCAGGCACCACAATTGTCCCGGACAACGGATTCTTAATGCTAATCACTGGCGTTGTAATTCGTGCCTCAACTTCAGACTTCTCAAAACAGAGGTCTGCATCTATCATCTCGCAGTCAATCAATCTCAGATTTTTGCAGTAACACAGCGACTGCGTGCCGATGATTTTGCAGTTCTCAAAAGTAAGTCCATCCGCGTACCATGCAAGGTACTCTCCTTTCACAACGCTGTTTCGCACCACAACGTTCTCGCCGTGCCAGAAGGCATCCTTGGTGTCAAAGTTACAGTTCTCAAACACTGCGTTTTTTATGTACTGGAAGGAGTACTTGCCCTTGAAGGTCACGTTTCTGAATGTGATATTCTCCGAGCGCATCATAAAATATTCGCTCTCTGCCACAGAGTCGGTCATTTCTATATTTTTCACAGACCAGCCAAACTCGGGCGATACAATGTCACAATCGCGGATCACCACGTCGCTGCACTCCCGAAACGCCTTAATGCCATGCATCTTCGTGCCTGTAACCGCAACATGGTCTGAATACCAGAGTGCGGCACGGCATAGCTGCGTCAGTTCTGAGTCGTGAATCTCCAAACCATGTACATGCCAGAACGGATAGCGCAGGTTAAAGAAACACCTGTTTACCTGTACGTCCGATGACTCCTTTACTGCACTCTCCCCGTCCGCAGGACCGTCGAAAGAGCAGTCATTTATGATGATGCCATTGCTTCCGTATAAAGCCCTCTCCTCATCCAAAGTCTGTTTTTCAACTACTTTCATTTGACTTCATCTCCATTTTCTAAAATTTGGTATACTTTAGTATAGACTCTTTGTCAGAAAATGGCAAATAAAATGTATATAAACCCTTCTGTGCAAAATCCATATGGCAGCCGTTTGAATCCCTTCACTGTAACCGGCAAAAAACATGAAATTCGCAGATCGAGAATGACATTTGATATAATCTGTGTTACTATATAATAAAACATACAGGAGGTACATAACATGGCATTCAACTATAACCTGACACTTCACGAATTAATGGATTTTTTCTGTACGCAGGACTATGAAGGATTTACCGAACAGGAGATCCAGACTGTCGAACGCAGAATAGGCGTGAAACTGCCGGCAGCTTACCGAGACTTTTTGTTAAAATATGGCGAAAAAGGAATCTACGATGCGTTTAATAATCTTTTTCACTCCTTGAAGGATATCATGACCTCCTATCAAATAATTGACGAAATCTTAGAAAATTTAGCAGGAGACTTTGAGAAATCCATAAAAAACGGAAAGCAGGAAGAATATGCAGACAATCCCTATTTCAGCCTGTGGCAGATGCCCAAGGAGGACTGGCATACCATTACGCAAAACTATGTGTTAATAGGATGCGACCGTGAAGGCATCTGCTACGAAGGGTATCTGCTTGAGGATCTTCTTGAAGGAAATCCCGATCCCCCTTTATATCTTAGCTGTGATGATGATTTCATTGAATATAAAAAATGGTCAGACAGCACAGAACCGTTTCTGATCGAAATGATGGGTGAGACAGCCTTTGATGAGCACGCTTATGGGGTAGATTACTATGATCCAAAGACCAGAATTTCTATAAAAGAAATTTTTGCACATATAAAAGTTGACATCGATGATAAACAATTCAAGGTAAATGGGCATGTAGGCACCTGTTTCGATACGGTTCATGAAAAAGTATACTTTTATTTTGACTATGATAACTTTCAAAGGCTGTTTGGTGTCTGCAAGGATGATTTTCTTTGACTCAAATATAATACTGTGCCTGTGCATTCCACAGCTCAGCGTATTTCCCATCCGCCTGCGCGACAAGCCCGCTGTGCGTCCCCTGCTGTACTATTTCCCCCTCGTGGAATACAAGAATCCGGTCGCAGAATTTGCAGGAGGACAGACGATGACTGATATAAATCGCTGTCCTGCCGCCGACAATTTCATGAAACGCTTCATACACTTCTGCCTCCGCAATCGGGTCCAGCGCTGCCGTCGGCTCATCAAGAATGATAAACGGCGCATTTTTGTAGACCGCGCGGGCAATTGCAATCTTCTGTGCCTCACCGCCTGACGGTTCTATGCCATCGCACTCAAAATCCTTATACAGGCTGGTCTCAATACCGTTTGGCATCCGTGAAAGACGCGCCCCAAACCCGACCTTATCCAAACATGCCGCAACGCGTTTTGCATCATACGCCACACCTGCTGCCACATTCTGCGCAAGGCTGAATGAAAAGAGCCTAAAATCCTGAAAAACTACCGAAAATATTGAGAGATACTCCTGATATGCATACTTTCGAATATCAATTCCATTGAGTAGGATTACCCCTTCGCTCGGGTCATACAGCCTGCAAAGCAGCTTAACGAACGTGGATTTGCCCGAACCGTTCATCCCCACAATTGCAACCCGCTTCCCAACCTGAAATTTCAGCGAGACATTTTTTAACACATACTGCTCAGTACCGGGATATCGGAAGCTCACATTGCGAAACTCAATCTCGTAATTATAGTCGCCGCCATCACAAAACGAACGCTTCTCCACAGGAATCGTTCCTTCATACTTCTTGTTGGGAATATCAAGATAGTCAAACATATCCTGCAAATATCCGCAGTAAACCTCATTGTCAGCCAGCATAAAGGTCAGATCCTGCAAACCATCGCCAAGTCTTGACAAAACAGTGACATACTGCACAATGCTCCCCACACCGAATGCGCCGCAGAAGGCTTTGGCAGCCACAAACAGATAGCACGCTGCATTCGCTATCCCTGTCAGGGCACGTGCAAGCGCCGGATAAACTGCCATCTGAAAAATCGCAGCATCATCAGCGGCGTCTTTTTTTGACATTTCGTCAAGCGCACGCTTTGCAACCGCGTTCTGCCCATAAATACGCACATCCTTTGCCCTGTCCATATTCATATACAGTTCCTTTCCAAAAAATTCATATGCGCGGTTAAACCAGACGGTGTCCTTGCACCACTGTACAAACACATCATTCTCCTTAATATATGCCTTAGAATTGCACCACCCGCCCAATGCGATGCATCCAAGAAAAACCACACTCCAGATCGGGCTGTCCATCACCACATTGCCGGACTTTGCCGCAAACAAGGAATATGTCATGGCAATCGCAGCAGTACTGTTGGCTACTGCCCGCACCAGCGTGGATATTCCCCACACAAGCTGTGCCAGACCATTTCCAAACATAAAAAGATTCTCCTCTGCCTTCTGCTTTTGATGGCGGATTTCCGCATTTTCCAAGTCTGCGTAGTCCATAGACATCTGCTTGTCAGCAAAAATCTTTCCAAAATGACTCCACATCTGCGATTCCTTCTCACTGCACACCCTGTTCAGTATTCCCCGCAAGACCGCCCAGGCAGATTGAAGGCACACAACGCACGCCGCATACAACACAATCGTCTTGATTCTGCGCTGCGTGGATA
>CAMWJQ010000359.1 GCA_947174615.1 uncultured Lachnospiraceae bacterium | reverse complement strand
CTTCATCAGCCCCCCCATAAAATAATAGGCTTCCCTGCTCAGCCCATTTTCATCAGTGGGGTCATCAAAAATATTTCTGCCATCCTTGGACAGTGACATATTGATATGCATACCGGAACCACAGAACTCCATGCGCGGTTTCGGCATAAAGGTCCCGTGCAGCCCATGATGTTTGGCGATTGTCTTGACAACAAGTTTGAATGTCATAATGTTATCTGCTGTCGCGAGCGCCTCATCATATCGAAAATCCACCTCATGCTGGGATGGCGCCTTCTCATGATGCGACGCCTCCACCTCAAATCCCATATCCTCCAAGGTAAGCACAATATCACGTCTGGCATTCTCGCCGTTATCAAGCGGACCCATATCAAAAAAACCCGCCTGCTCATTGGTGTTTGTGGTGGGTCTGCCATTTTCATCTGCATTGAACAAAAAGAATTCGCACTCTGGTCCTACCTCAAAGGTATACCCCATCTCTGACGCTTCCCTCAACGCTTTCTTTAGGATATAGCGGCAGTCACTCTCAAAAGGCGTGCGGTCTGCGCGGTACACATCACAGATAAAGCGCGCTACCTTTCCCTGCTGAGGTCTCCATGGAAAGATTGTGAACGTGTCCAAGTCCGGATATAGAAACATGTCTGCATTGTCTGTTGGCAGCATTCCCTTGACAAGCGAACAGTCAAACATACAGTCATTATTGAGCGCCTTCTCGAGCTGGCTTGATGTGATTGCCACATTTTTAAAATTTCCCTCGATATCCGTAAACTGCATTCGGATAAACTCTACATCCTCTTCCTCCACCATCGCGATGATATCCTGCTTTGTATACTTTGCCATACGCTGTATTCCTCTCCTTTCAAACTTCCAGCCATACCGCCTCAGCGGCACAAACAATCTTTGAAGTTTTAGATTTTCTAAGTCTGCGTTTTTTGCAGACTTAGAAAATCTCTTCACACTTTTGCCACCCCCAAAGCATATTCCGGGCATGACCTTCATACCATTATAAAAAGAACAAAAATGGAGTCGTTACATGAGCTCTAACACCAAAATCGTTGTACTTCGCTCAAAGGAAATTGTCTATGCACTTGTGCTTCTGGTGGTGAGTGTACTTATCATAATGGTCGCAGTCTCTCTTTTTATGCCTTCCAAGGACACTGCTTCTCCTGTTCCTGCCCAGAATGCAGAGGAGACGCCAGAACAGACGACACCGCAGACACCATCACAGACCACGCCGAACACTGCTCCTTCCACCGCCGCACCGGACGGAACAAACCAGACCTCCAGCACTGTGTCTGACACGAATACAACTGCTCAAAACACCTACGTTCCCGGCATTTATTCGAGCACACTGCTGCTTGGCACAGCAAATGTAGAACTACAGGTTGCGGTAGACAAAGACCACATCAATTCCATTACCCTGACAAACCTTGACGAGTCCGTGACGACCTTATATCCACTGATGAGTCCTACACTTTCCGAGCTGTCAGCAGTCATATTGTCCGAACAGAGTATCGAAAATGTCAGCTATGGTGAGGAAAACCGCTATACTTCCATGCTCTTGATGCAGGCAATCACCGCCGCATTAGACAAAGCTGCTGTGTCAGAGAATGCGGACCGCCCTGAGACTGGAACGCTATATTGACATACCAAGACTATGCTTTGGTCTCTGTCAGCATTTTCTCAAGGTCCTCTATCTCAAAATTATAGATCTTATCGCAGAACTGACACCGGACCTCCACCTGCTTGCCGTCATCAATCATTTCCTGAATGGCCTTTTTCCCGATGCTGATGATAGCACGCTCGACACGCTCACGAGTGCAGTCACAATAATACTGTGCCGGTATCGTGTCATTCATTTCCAAACCCAAATCGCCCAGAAGAAGCTCAAGAAGCTGTTCAGGCGTATTGCCTGCATCAAGGATATTGGTCACGCTGTCCATCGCCTTGAGCTTTTCTTCCAGGGCATTGATCGTCTCGTCCTCCGCAAAGGGCATCAATTGAATGATAAAACCGCCCGCCTGCCTTACGGTATTATTCTTCTCCATCAGCACGCCCAGTCCGACCGCAGACGGAACCTGCTCCGATGTCGCAAAATAATACGTGAGATCCTCCGCAATCTCACCGGTCTGCAACTGTGTCTGTCCGACATAGGGCTCTTTTAATCCCATATCCTTGATCACACTCAAAATCCCATTGCCCACAGCGCCGCCCACATCCAGTTTCCCAAGTGCATTCGGCGGAAGCATCACCTGCGGCTCCAGCGCTGTACCCTTGACATTTGCCTTCGCATCTGCCGTGACAGCGAGTCCGCGCACTGGTCCGTCACAATGTATCTGCATTGTCAGCACGTCCGTCTCCGCCTTGAGCATACTGCCCATCATGGCGCCAGCCGTCAGCAGACGTCCTAAAGCTGCCGTGATTACAGGGCTTAGGTCATGAATCCTCCGAGCCTCCTCCACCAGCGCCCGCGAAGTCATCGCAAAGGCTCTGATCTGTGCATTTGCCGCCGTTGCCCGCACAATATAGTCTTTCATATACATTCTCCTTATCTCATGATTCCTTCATTTTTTCCTGCGCAACGCAATAGATACGCTCACTTTGCTCTGTTGCTTCCCCCAGCGTGTCCGCGTCATACGCCCTGACAAATGCCAGCCCGGAACGCTCTAGCAGCGATTTCATTTCTGTCAATGTATACCCCCGCTGGAGATGCACCTCCTGAAACCGCGCAAAAAGTTCCTGCCCAGGCTGCGGCGCTTCTCTGTCTCTCACAAACACAGTCAGATCGTACTCATTGATGCCGCCCTCCGGATCAAAATAATTCTCCCAGATAAAGCTGCAGTCTTCTCGGTTCTCCGCAATCACACTGTCGCCAATCACGGTCTCATACTTGTACCTCGTGTTGAAATCAAAGAAAAAAATCCCTTTTGGGTCAAGATAATTGCTGACCAGACGAAAGCATGCCGCCAAATCTTCCTCCTCCAACAGATAGTTCAGGCTGTCGCACACACTCACAACCGCCCGCACTGTCCCATACAGTTCAAAGGTCCGCATATCCTGCTTCAGATACAGGATATCCTGCCCCGACTGCGCCCTCTTATCACAGGCAATATTGAGCATCTCTTCGGAGCAGTCCACGCCGATCATGTCAAATCCCCTCGCAGCAAGAAGCTCTGTCAGCGTTCCCGTGCCACAGCCGAGATCCAGCAGCAGTCCATCGCGGATACCGTATTTTTCAAGCTCATGTACGACATTCTCACACCACTGCCCATAGGGAGTCTCATCCATCAGCAGATCATACACGCCGGCAAATCCTGTATATGTTTCCATTTTCCAACCTCCCTGCCGCTTTGCAAAAAGATCCTGTCTATGCACCTAATTTCAATGAAATCAGAAATCCAACCGCAAGCAGCACAACTCCTGTAAGAATCTCCACAATGCCGATCGCGCCCACCTGCATCATAATCAAAATTGCAAACGGCGATGCCACAATCAATCCGATAATCGCCCAGTAGGTCACAAGCGGATACTTCTTCAACATAAACTCTATCAGCTTTGCCACTGCGACAACACCGACTACCACCCCAACGCCAAACGGCACCAGCACGACGAAGGTATCCAGCATCGCCGCCATATCAAAATCCTTGAGCGCATTGATAAAATCGTTAATCGTATCAATAATCGTATTGTAATAACCGAGAATCATCATAATCATAGACCCGCTTACGCCCGGAATAACCATCGTTGCCGCTGCAATGATACCGACACCAAAGAGCTTAATCACATTGACCACACTAAAAGATATATCCGCGCTTGCATCTCCGCCCTCACCGACAAGAGCAAAGCCGACCACCATGACAAAGAACAGCACAAACGCAAGAATCTGCGGAATCCTAATACTGTTACCCTTGACCTTGCCATAGATGACTGGCAGCCCGCCCAGAATCAAACCAATAAAAAACAGATTCGTCTGCAGCGGAAACCGCGGGAATAAAACTTCTGAAAATACTTTTGCAAAAATCGCAATCGACAACAGCATACCTATTCCTATGGGAACAAGCAGTGCAACTGCCTCCTTCATGCGCTTGATAAAATGCGTCAATACCAGAATCAGCTTGTCATAGATCCCCATTGACACCATCATGGTTCCGCCGCTGACGCCCGGAATCACATTCGCAATGCCAATGACCATTCCCCTCAAAATATTTACAATAATCTCTTTCATCTTTGAATCTGTAACCCTTTCTTTATATTTTTATTATTTATTTGCCAATTATTAGTTGCTTAAGAACTGTTCAAGAAATGCAATCAGCCTGTCCATCTCCTCGTCTGTCCCGATCGAAATGCGCAGATAATTGGCAATGCGCGGTTTGTTCCAGTGC
>CAMWJQ010000358.1 GCA_947174615.1 uncultured Lachnospiraceae bacterium | reverse complement strand
GGAAAGAGATAACGGGAATAAACAGCATTCGTCAAAAGTGAGCGGCTGTTTATTCTCAAAAAATAAATAGTTACATAAAAATTTACACATTCAATATCAAGATTCAATATCGTTATTAGGAGGAAATGAATCATGGCAAACTCAAATCCGTTTTCACTGGAAGGAAAAATTGCACTTGTGACAGGTGCATCCTACGGCATCGGTTTTGCGATCGCAAAAGCGATGGCAGACGCTGGTGCGGCCATCGTATTTAACGACATCAAGCAGGAGCTTGTGGACAAGGGCGTTGCGGCATATAAGGAAGAAGGCATTCAGGCACATGGATATGTATGTGATGTCACCAATGAGGATGCTGTCAATGGCATGGTGGCAGCGATTGAGAAGGAAGTCGGCGTGATCGACATTCTTGTCAATAACGCAGGGATTATCAAGAGAATCCCAATGTGCGAGATGACCGCGGCAGAGTTCAGACAGGTGATTGATGTGGACTTGAATGCGCCGTTTATCGTATCCAAAGCAGTGATTCCTTCCATGATTAAGAAGGGACACGGCAAGATCATCAACATCTGCTCTATGATGTCAGAGCTTGGACGTGAGACGGTTTCTGCCTATGCAGCGGCAAAGGGGGGACTGAAGATGCTCACAAAGAATATCTGTTCTGAGTATGGTGAGTTCAATATTCAGTGCAACGGCATCGGACCGGGTTATATCGAAACACCACAGACAGCGCCCTTGCGCGAGCGTCAGCCGGACGGAAGCAGACATCCGTTTGATACATTTATCTGTGCAAAGACACCAGCGAATAGATGGTTACAGCCGGAAGAACTTGGCGGACCTGCTGTTTTTCTTGCATCGGAAGCATCAAATGGTGTAAATGGACATATACTGTATGTTGACGGCGGGATCCTTGCGTACATAGGCAAACAGCCTAAATAGTATGATACATGGATATCATAAAATGGAAAAGAGGAAAGATATGAACGAGGTATTGGAAAAAATCAGCAAAATAGGCATTGTGCCTGTTGTTGTATTGGATGATGCGAAGGATGCAAAACCGCTGGCAGACGCGCTGATCAAGGGAGGACTTCCCTGTGCGGAGATCACGTTCAGAACTGCGGCAGCAGAGGAGTCCATTCGAATCATGACGAGTGAATTTCCTGAGATGCTGGTTGGCGCAGGCACTGTGCTCACGACAGAGCAGGTTGACCGTGCAGTGAATGCCGGTGCGAAGTTTATCGTCAGTCCCGGATTAAATCCCAAGGTGGTAAAGTACTGTATTGATCAAGGCGTGCCTGTGACACCGGGTACATCAAATCCGTCGGACGTGGAACAGGCGATCGAGCTGGGGCTTGAGGTAGTCAAGTTCTTTCCGGCAGAGGCAGCAGGCGGCTTAAATATGATTCAGTCTATGGCAGCGCCTTACACGCAGATGAAGTTCATGCCGACAGGCGGAATCTCAGCGAAAAATATCTGCGAGTATCTTGCATTTGACAAGATTATCGCGTGCGGCGGTTCATGGATGGTGAAAAAAGACCTTGTGGCAGCCGGAAAGTATGATGAGATTCAAGCGCTCACAGAGGAAGCTGTCAGGACGATGCTTGGCTTCGAACTCAGACATATCGGTGTAAACTGCGAGGATGACGCAGCGGCGGATGCCGTGGCTTCCAGATATGATGAATTGTTTGGATTTACCAAAAAAACAGGAAACAGCTCCATTTTTGCAGGGATTGAAGTCGAGGCGATGAAGCAAATCGGACGCGGCGCAAAAGGGCATATTGCAATCGGTACAAACAGCGTAGCCCGTGCTAAGAACTATCTGGAGTCTGTGAAAAATGTAAAGTTCATAGAGGACTCTGCAGTGGTAAAGAATGGCAAACTCACTGCAATTTATTTGGACGAGGAGATTGGCGGATTTGCAGTTCATCTTGTGCAGAAATAGGAATATTTTATAGAAGTAAGAGGTATCACGGTGCGTGTGATGCCTCTTTGTGCACCACTAAAACACATAGGAGGATTGAACCAATGTTATATAAGATTAATATGATTACAGAAGAGGATGGTTGGATTGTGATTGATACGAACGGATGGGCGTCTGAACCTGTCCGCCTGCTTGTACAGAGCGTTGCAGAGGAGATGGGAAAGGAAGTGTTCCAGCCTTATGAGGGAGACGCGCAGTTTATGATTAAGGGAGACCCCTACAAATTGATTTATCAGTATGATGATGTCTTTGGCACATGCGTTATACTGGACAAGATGGAAGACAGGGATGCTGTTGTAGCGCTCCTGGAGAGGCATTTTGAGAAGCTGAGAGCGCAGAAAGAAGGGTAGAATAAAAAGAGGATAAAGAGTCATATATTATTGTTAGAACGTCACTGGGCATATTGCTAGTACATCATTGCATTAATTCTCGAGTAATCAGCACCCGCTGTTCACGCCATCGCCGCGTTGGTGTCAGTCAACGATGCCACCGCATCGCCTCCTTCCACCGCCTTGCGCTGACGCGAACATCAAGCACTGATTACTTCAAGATTAATGCAACGCTGTACTAGAAGGAGGACTTGTCTGTCAGTGTTTTGAGAGGAATCAACAAACGAAGAAACTTTCATGGTAATTCTTTGAAAATAATGCAATAAAATGCATATATAGTAATTCAAATATGTGCATTTAAGGTTATTAAAGATAACAAATTATATTAAATATGGTATATATGCATAAAAATAAGGATTAAAAATCGTCAAAAATATACTAAAACAGAGAAAGGAAAATAAATACTTGATTACTGTAGAAATATACGCGATAATAAGAAGAGCAGCAGCCTTATTTTTGACGAAACATCTAAAGAATAACGATCGAAAGTATATTTAAGAAAGGAAAGTTTATCATGGGAGTAAAAGTTTTGCTTGATTCAGTAGAAAAAGTTCGCGATTTTATAGATATTACGAGGAGTGCACCGTATGACATTGATTTGATCAGCGGCAGAAATACATATCTTGATGCAAAATCGCTTCTGGGTGTGTTGAGCTGTGATTGCAGAAAGCCCCTGCTTCTGCATGTTCATGCCGAGTTAGAAGAACGAGCAGAGTTCATGTCCAGAATCGAAAAATATGTTGTGGCGTAACGATAGATAGCGTAAGCTGCTTAGAATAGTGCATTTGTTACTGATAAATTCTTGTTTGTAAGCTTTTTCCATAAGTTCCCCCTGTTTTCAAGGCTTTGCGCTATTCCAGCCTTAAAATATGTATCCTTTTCCCTTGTTTTTGCTCTTATGGGCAGGTTACAAGGGAAAGTTTTTTTGTCCAGTTTTAATTCATTCCTACAACCTTATCCAAAAGTTTTGCAGATTCCCGCTTAGCCTCCCTTGTAGCATGTGCATAGAGATTCATTGTAGTGCTTACGTCCGAGTGTCCTAAAAGTTCCTGCACATCTTTTGGCTGTGCCCCGTTTGATAACAGGTTCGCCATCTTCCCTCAAACATACAAAGGAGATTTCCGTATAATCCTCCGGCGCATCTTCTGTCATTGACAGGTTGTAATACTCATAATGCACCCTGTTTTTCTCTGTAACTTCCCTGTAGAAATTCCTGTGATAGAGTTCGCCATACTGCATACGGTTTTTAAGCTGCTGTTTCCTTGCTTTCTTCAGGATGTCAGCGAGGGCATTGCCAAAATCAACAATCCGCACTTTCTTCCTTTTTGTCGAGCTAATTTCGTGCTTATGGGTAGCGCCGTTGTAGAGGACGCTTCTGCGGACAGTCAGGCATTGTTCCTCAAAGTTGATATCCTGCCAAGTCAGCCCTGCCACTTCCCCAAGCCTGAGCCCTGTGAAATAGGCTATCTGTACAGGTAGGATTGCGTCTTTGCTCCGCTTGCCAAGCTGTGCAATCAGTTTTTGGTACTGCTCAAATGACAGTGGTTTGACTTTGCCATTGTCGGTGTCCGTTTCTTCTGCAAACAAGTCCATATCGTCCTTTTTATGCCTCATAACTACATACTGCATGGGATTAAATGTGATGTACTGCTTCGGGAACACCCCTTGCAGGGGGCAGAAAGTCACGCTAGCGTGACTTAGCAAATGCTGACGCATTTGTGATAGCCGCCGACAGGCGGATCTGTTCGTAAACGTGCCGCCTATGCTGCCACTCACATTTCACAAACCCATACCAGCCTCTTTCAGAAACCGGGCAGGATCACCTATATATCCAGCTATGTAAAGCAGGAAAACCTGTATGCGGTCTATGAAACAACAGACCGCCGCTATTGGACAGAGCTTGCAAAATGCAGCCAGATGGAATTTCAAAAAAGCGGCACAGAGGGGAAATGTATCGAAGCGAGGGAATTTATCATTGCCCTGCCCAAATCTTTCCCAAATCTCTATGAGCCGGACAAGCTGTTACAGTTGTTCACAGACCGCTTTA
>CAMWJQ010000357.1 GCA_947174615.1 uncultured Lachnospiraceae bacterium | reverse complement strand
CGTTAGAGATAATAACCATGTAATAGAAGTTTATTCGAAAGGCATGGTTATTTTTGTGGCAAATGTTGTATTGTATTTAATGGCAAAACAGAATGTGGCACTGACAAAGCCGGATGTGGAGCTGAGCGATGTCGCAAGTGTCTACTGTGAAGATGAGACTGTCCGGGCAAAGGTAGAAGCAATCAAGGTACATCGCTTCAGGCATGAGGGACAGCCAAGGGTGGTTCTCAGTGTCCTCAAAATCATCGAGCAGATCACAAAGCTCTGTCCAGGCATTACAGTGGAGAGTATTGGAGAGACAGATATTATCATACAAAAGGCATCGCTGGAGCATGACAAACCGGAACAGAAGTACAGTCCGTGGGCGTATATCAAGATTGCTATTGTAGCGCTGATCTGCTTTTTTGGCTCTGCCTTTACTATTATGGCATTTCACAATGACGTCGGGCTGGCAGATGTGCTGAGCCGAATCTATGAGCTGGTGACGGGAGTGGAATCAGATGGATACACGGCGCTTGAGATCTCGTACTCCATCGGGCTGGCACTGGGAATCATTGTATTTTACAACCATATCGGCGGAAAGAGGCTGACTTCCGACCCGACACCGCTTGAGGTAGAGATGAGAAATTATGAGCGGGATGTCAATCAGGCAATCGTGGAGATGGCAGACAGGCAAAAACTTGAAGAGGATGTGGATTAGATGGTGTGGAAATTGATATTGCTGTGGATGATCGGCATCAGTTCAGGGCTTATGGTCTCTGCAGGAGTCTTTACGGTACTTTTTGTGGTGGGGCTGGTGCCGAGGTTTGCAGGGCGGACGGACACTGCCTGGTGCGAAATTTTTTATGAAGAGTGCCTGATCTTTGGCGCCGTGCTGGCAGATGTGCTCAGCGTTTTTCCAATCAAAGGGTCTCTTGGCAGCAGTCCGAATCTGCTGCTTACCGGACTGCTGATATTGATTGGTGTGTTTGCAGGCATTTTTGTAGGGTGTCTGTCCATCGCACTCTCGGAGGTGCTTGACGGCATACCGATTTTTGCCAGACGGATACGGCTCAAAATGGGAGTCAGTATCGCGGTACTGATGGTGGCAGTCGGAAAAATCGCAGGGTCGATTGTTTATTTTATCAATGGATTTTTTGAAGGGATATAGGGAGGAGAACACGGATGGCATCAGAACAGAAAAAGGAAGCGTATCAAGAGTATGTCAAGCAAAATTCACCAAAGACCAATCTGCCGTTACAGATGGGGAAGGCGTTTATCATGGGAGGACTGATCTGTTGCGTGGGGCAGTTTATTGTCAATATGGCAACGAATCAGTTTGGGATTGAGAAAGATACAGCAGCAGGGTGGTGCTCTATGATCCTCATTCTTTTAAGCGCGGTTTTGACAGGCTTTAATCTATATGGAAAATTAGTGAAATGGGGCGGGGCAGGCGCACTCGTGCCCATCACGGGATTTGCCAATTCCGTCGTGGCGTCGGCGATCGAGTACAAGACGGAGGGGCAGGTGTACGGGATAGGATGTAAGATCTTTACGATTGCTGGACCTGTTATTTTGTATGGTATTTTTACAAGCTGGAGTCTGGGACTGATTTATTGGATTGGGAAAATAATGGGTGTTTTATAAAAAACAGGCGGTATTGGTCTATACCAGTATCGCCTGTTTTAGATTTTTATCGGAAGCTCTTGATCCAGTTAATTAGAGAATCGTGGTATACGTTGGCAGTGACATCCTTGCGCATCTGATCGGTGACAGGACCGTTTTTCTCCATGATGGCAAGGATTGCCTCCTGAAGCCCGGCAATCTTTCCTCTCTCAAAGTCTTCTGAAGTGACTGTGTGTGAAGGCGTTGCTGCAGGCGTGGAGATTGTGTCAGCCACAGTTTTTGCAGTCGTCTCTGCTGAGGAGGGATTGTCTGCCGCGGGTACATTTTCTGTGTTCAGCGTCTGCGGGGCGCTTGTGCTGTTCTGCGGAGCAGGTTCAACTGCTGCAGCGGCATCCTCCACATGAAGCTCTACGGGGGTTACACTTGAGAGCTGGTCAGTGACGGGCAGCCAGATCTCGCCAGCGTTCGCTTTAACATTGACACAGATATTGCCGTTTTCTACACGAACCTTCTGACCAGAGAGTGCGCCGATATACTCAGCGGCATTTCCAGCAGGAACAGTCATTGTGAAGTCACTATCGTCATTGTTTACGGTGACAACAACACTTTCCCCTTCAAAGTTTCGCGAAAAAGCATATTGGCGGTTCATGAGTTTCAGTTCTCTGTAATCACCGTAGGACAATGCCTTGGACTGCTGTCTGGTGCGTCCCAGTGCGGCGATCAGCGCCGTGAAGGAGTTGTCTGTCAGGGCGTTTTTGTAATCGTCGAGATTCAGTGCAGGTCTCAAAGAAGCGTCGGAGAACTTTTCTTTTCTGCCTTCGATACCAAACTCTGAACCGTAATATAATGATGGAATACCCGGAAGCGTATACAGCAGGATATGCACCGGCGTGAAATGCGCTTTATTGTTGAGCTTGGTGTATATACGCTCTACATCATGGTTGTCCACAAAGTTGTAGAGCTTGAAGCCGTTTGGATTGTTGCTGCCCATCTCATACAGGCGCTTTACGGTGTGCGCGATCTCAAAGAAATTGTGGTCATTGTTTCCTGAGTATAGTGCTTTGTGCAGCTGGTAGTTGGTGACAGAGTGCAGCGTGCCTTCATTTACCCAGCGCGAGTAGTCGCCGTGGATGACCTCGCCCATCAGCCAGAATTCCGGTTTGACTTCGTTTGCGACATGGCGCAGAGCCTTCATGAAATCAAAGTCAAGTACATCCGCAGCGTCAAGACGGATGCCGTCCACGTCAAATTCGCTGACCCAGAAGCGGACAACATCACAGATATAGTCCTTCACGGCTGGATTGCGCTGGTTGAGTTTGACGAGCAGGTTATAGCCGCCCCAGTTGTCGTAGCAGAATCCGTCGTTGTACTCGTTGTTGCCGCCGAAGTTCACGTTGCAGTACCAGTCTCTGTACTGAGAACCTTCACGCTTTTCTTTGATGTCTTTAAATGCAAAGAAATCGCGTCCGGTGTGGTTGAATACGCCGTCAAAAATAACTTTGATGTCCTTTTTATGGCATTCTGCCACGAAATTTTTCAAATCCTGATTGTCGCCAAGGCGGCTGTCGAGCTTTTTATAATCCGTTGTCTCATAACCGTGTCCGACAGATTCGAACAATGGTCCAATATAGATGGCGTTACAGCCAATGTTCTTAATGTGGTCAATCCAAGGCAGCAGTGTATTTAACCGATGCTCCGGCTCCCCATAAGCGTTTTCCTTCGGCGCGCCTGTCAGTCCCAAAGGATAGATGTGATAAAAGATAGCCTCATCGTACCAAGCCATTTTTAGGTCCCCCTTTATATCTCGTATTTTTAAAATATAGCGATAACTGCGGTGATATAGTGGGCAGTTATGTGTTTTTACACTTTAGTATAACATATAAACGAAGATTGGTCAAAAACTTAATCAAGTCACGATCCTTTTGCATTGTTGTTAGTCACTTTTCACACCCACGCCAAAGTAGTGGAAATCATGCGCCAAATTGATGCACTTTATCAATTTGTGTGCAAAATCTGTTATAATTCACACTTCAATAACTAATACGCTGATAAAAACTGGCGTTGGTGTGAATTGTAACCAAGACATCATATAGACAACAAGACAGAGAGAAAAGATACTGAAAAAGTTTCGTATTTATGTTAAAATAGGAGGGAAACTAAGAATGAGTATTCGTTTGAATCAAGTCAGTATGACGTTTCAAAATAAAGTAACAGCGGTTGACCATGTAAATCTGGAAATACCGGGAGGCATATTTGGCCTGCTCGGCGAAAACGGCGCGGGAAAGACGACTTTGATGCGCATACTGACTACGGTATACAGGCCCACTGACGGGACGGTGTCCCTGGACGGAATGCTGTACAGTGAGGGAAACTATGGGAAAATACAGCAGAAAATCGGTTATCTGCCGCAGGAAATCGACTTATATCCCAATCTGACGGTAGACGAGTGCCTGGAATATATGGGGGAGCTTGCGGGAATCCCCAGGGCAGCGTGCAGGGATCGGATATCGTACTATCTGGAAAAGACCAGTCTGACGACACACCGGAAGAAGAAAATGCGGCAGCTTTCCGGCGGAATGAAGCGGCGGGTCGGTCTGATTCAGGCGCTTTTAAATAACCCGCGGTTTTTGATTGTTGACGAACCGACAACAGGACTGGACCCGGAGGAGCGCATTCGTATCCGCAATCTTCTGGTCGATTTCTCGGAAAACAGAACGGTGCTGTTTTCAACGCATGTGGTGGAAGACCTGGCGGCGACCTGCAGCCAGCTTGCTGTCATGAAAAAGGGGCGTTTTCTGTACTCCGGCAGTGTCAGGG
>CAMWJQ010000356.1 GCA_947174615.1 uncultured Lachnospiraceae bacterium | reverse complement strand
TATGTCAATATCATAAATATATAGGACATAAAAAGGACAGAAAAATAAAATTATGAAATCCAATAATAAAGATATCATATCCGCGTGCTCCACTGCGAGCAGTCCCATACATCGGTGGCAAGTCTGTCATAAAATTCGGGTTCATGGCAGACCATCAGGATGCTTCCTTTGTAGTCTGTCAGGGCACGCCTTAGTTCTGCTTTCGCATCGACATCGAGATGGTTGGTCGGCTCGTCGAGCAGCAGGATATTTGTGGGCTTGTTAATCAGCTTGCACAGCCGGACTTTCGCCTGCTCGCCGCCGCTTAGTACCTTTACCTTGCTCTCAATGTGCTTGGTCGTAAGCCCGCACTTTGCGAGTGCCGAGCGAACTTCGTACTGTGTCAGGGAGGGAAATTCATTCCAGATTTCCTCAATACAGGTGGTGGCGACAGACTGATCCATCTCCTGTTCAAAGTATCCGATCTCAAGATAATCTCCCAGTTCCACACCGCCATTTAAAGGCTGAATCAGTCCTAAAATACTTTTTAGCAGGGTTGTCTTGCCGATACCGTTTGCACCTGTGAGTACGATTTTCTGCCCGCGCTCCATCGAGACGTCAAGCGGTTTGGAGAGCGCTTCGTCATAGCCTATGACAAGGCTTTTGGCAGTAAAGATGTATCGCCCGCTTGTCCGCGCCTCCTTAAAATGAAATTCCGGTTTGGGCTTCTCAGAAGCAAGTTCAATCACATCCATCTTATCGAGCTTTTTCTGGCGCGACATTGCCATATTCCGGGTTGCCACACGCGCCTTATTGCGTGCCACAAAGTCTTTTAAATCTGCAATTTCTTTCTGCTGCTTGTTATAGGCGGCCTCAAGCTGCGCTTTTTTCATGGCATAGACTTCCTGAAACTTGTCGTAATCCCCTACATAGCGCGTCAGCTCGGCATGGTCCATATGATAGATGATATTGACGACACTGTTCAGAAAAGGAATGTCATGTGAAATCAGGATAAACGCATTTTCATACTCCTGCAGATAGCGTTTCAGCCATTCGATGTGGTTCGCATCGAGATAGTTTGTAGGCTCGTCCAGAAGCAGGATGTCCGGCTTCTCAAGCAGCAGTTTTCCGAGCAGTATCTTCGTCCGCTGCCCGCCGCTTAGGTCTGTGACATCGGTGTCAAGACCGACTTCCATGATGCCAAGTGCGCGGGCGACTTCCTCGACCTTGGCGTCAATCATGTAGAAGTTATGATGGTCAAGCAGCTCCTGAATGGTCCCAAGCTCTTCCATATAGGTCTCAAGATCCGACTCAGAGGCGTCTCCCATCTTGTCACAGATTTCATTCATGCGCCGCTCCATTTCATATAGGAAATCAAATGCTGAGGAGAGCACCGTCCTCACAGACATGCCTTTCTCAAGAACGGTATGCTGATCAAGATACCCGACACGCACATTTTTGGACCATTCGACTTTGCCTTCATCCGGAATTAATTTCCCTGTAATAATATTCATAAAAGTGGATTTTCCCTCGCCGTTTGCCCCCACCAGACCAATATGTTCTCCTTTTAGGAGTCGAAAGGACACGTTTGTAAAAATGGTCCTGTCGCCAAAGCCATGTGAGAGATTTACAACATATAATATACTCATTTTGAACCTTCCTTAATTGTTTTTTACTCATTCTTTCAAGATATTTCCGCATACGAACAGGGGAATGAATTTCCTGTGCATACGGACAAAACAGCAAACCTATTATATCATAAAAAATGCGGTATGGGCAGATGTTTGTTCTGGAAATTCGCATAAATTAATCATCATATGGCATTGTGTTTGAGCGGCATGAAGTCATCTCAAAGTGAATTTAAATGGATATTTGCAACAGCAGACAAAAGGCTGGACTGTGAAATACTTTTGTGTCATATATAGGTTTGATATACGATTGGTATCATAACATATTTTACAAAAGTTCTTCATAGGATAAATCAAGATTGGTATTATGGTGTTAAGAACTATGATGAATTATATCTGGGGTGGTATGCTTATTCTTGGGATCATCTTTGGTGTGGTGACAGGTAATATGCAGGCAGTGACCGATGCCGTGCTGCAGTCCTCCAAGGAGGCAGTCACACTTGGCATATCCATGCTCGGCATTGTTGCATTTTGGACAGGACTGATGGAAGTGGCGGGAGAAGCTGGTGTCATTACAGGGCTCACAAGGCTGATCGCGCCGTTTATGCGGTTCCTGTTTCCGAAAATTCCGAAAGGACACAGGGCGTGGGATTCGCTGTCCGCAAATTTTGTGGCGAATATCCTGGGACTCGGCTGGGCGGCGACGCCTGCGGGATTGCGGGCGATGAGTGATTTGGAGGAGCTGGAACGGGAGCGCGGAAATAAAGAATATTTGGATGCAGAAACAGCGAAAAACGGTGTACAAAACCATACAATAAGGGCAAGAACCGCCAGTAACGAGATGTGCACGTTTCTTGTGATGAATATTTCGTCGTTGCAGTTGATACCAGTGAATATTATCGCCTATCGCAGCCAGTACGGGAGTGCAAATCCGGCGGCAGTGATTGCACCCGCGATAGTGGCGACGTTTTTCAGTACGGTGGTGGCGGTGATTTATTGTAAAGCTATGGGAAAAACATAGTGTAAAAATTTAGTTTTTTAAGACAATGAGAAGGATACATATGGGTATGAGCAAAAAATGAAACACAATATGTAATTGCATTATAATCAAAAGAAAATTTAAACTATAGAAAAAAGACGTGGTTGAACAGTCTGTTAATCAATGATATACTGTAAATGTGGTATGAATTAAGATAAATTTAAAAACATATGACAAACATTGTTTTGTTATTAATAGCTTTTTGGTAATCAGCGGCTTTAGACGGTAATGATTGAGTTTATTTTACAATATTGAATAAATTGGTTGGAATTATTTTGTAAGATGACAAAAGAGAAAATGTCAATAATTTATAGGAAGGTACTACACGAAATGTCTCTTAAATATACATTTTTATCAGAAAATAATAACATAAAAGGCACAAGATTACAGATATGTAATGATGAGATTAGAAGTGTAAGCGTATTACAATATAAAGCGCAGGGCTGTTTATTGTATTCGCATGAAAAGGGGATGTATTCTGAGAATCAAAAAAGCCAAGTTAAGCGAATTCATGAGTTTCTCAAAACTGCAGATGCATATGGTATAGATTTGGTTATCACCCCCGAAGCATCTGTGCCATTTGATATTATAAAAGAAATTATTGAGGGAAATGAAGTAACACCTGAAAAAGGAAAATTATGGTGTTTGGGAGTAGAGGGGATTGCCAAGAGGGAATACAATCTGTTGATTGAGGAATGGGGAAACAGACAAGATATTATTTTTGTTTATCCTCAGTCAATTAATATGAGCAAACATATTAATACATTATTCTATATTTTTTAGACGAAGGATGATAAGCTTGCAGTGGTTATTCAGGCGAAAACAGGGGCAATGCGGGATGTATCTTATAGCCATGAACAGGCTGATTTATCCACAGGTGAAGAAATTTTTATATTAGATTTAAATGGTACAGATGTGGCTCAAAATGTATTTGCCACGCTTATTTGTGCAGATATATTAAACATAAATTGTGCTGATTTTTGTAGTAAATTTCATGGCAAGTCTCCAGTAATACTTAATATTCAAATGAATAAAAAACCCTTTCATGAGAAAATAATTGGATTTAGAAGGACATTTTTTGAAGATAATGCTATTAGAAATGCTCAGATGATTGTTGCTAATTGGGGACGCGGAACAACAATACACGAGGACGCGAAAGATAATGAGGATATGGGGTACAGTGATTCTGGCAGCACAATATATTTTTCATTAGGAAATAACCATTGGCAAAACAGTATAAATAGTATTTTTGAAAATAGGGAGTTTATCATTAAAGGAATTGGGGAAAGTCAGAAATCTGGTTTGGAGTATTTTTTGACCAGACAATATGAAATATGGAAAATACAGGAGGAAATTCAGGTAGCATATTATGAAAAAAAGGTAGGAAACAGTAAAAGCTTTGAGAGAGATACAATGGGAAGGCAATTTTTTCCTTTTATTGTGCAAAAATATAGATATAACGAAACGGATGTTTTGGAAGTAGATGATGTAAATCGTTGTGATTGTAATGAAATGTCAGAGATATTAAATACATTGCAACCTAGGGCATCTGAAGATATAAAAAACTGCGCAAATAAAAACTGTAAGGAATGTACAAGATTTTTAACAAGACTATTATTTCTCATAATTTTGTAGTCAGATATTGTGATTTAGTAGAGAGAAAACTACTTGTGACTGAAAGCTTAGAAAAAGATTTTTATAAATTTGAGAGAAAATATTTTTCTAAGTATTTTTTTAGAGAAGATACTGATTTAAAATGTAATTATTACCTTATTAT
>CAMWJQ010000355.1 GCA_947174615.1 uncultured Lachnospiraceae bacterium | reverse complement strand
AAGTATACCTGACTTCTCGGCGAAGTGATAATATCCCCGTCAAACTGCGGACGAATACGAGAATGATACACGCCGTCCTTGTCTTTGTACACAGAACTCATACAGATAAAGGCTTTCCCACCCCTGGAAGCCGAGGCGCCTATAAGAAAATCAAGCTGTCCTCCCGTGCCGCTGATCTGTCTGGAGCCAGAACTTTCCGCCGCCACCTGACCATACAAATCTACGGATACACAGCTATTAATAGAAACCATATTGTCAATCTGGGCAATCACACTCGGTCTGTTGACATATTCCAGCGGATACGCTGCAATACCGTGGTTGTCATCCACCCATTCATACAGCTCTGGCGAGCCGATGGCGCAGCCAAACACCCCCTTGCCCTTATCTATTTTCTTTTTTTTATTCGTCAGCTTTCCCGCCTTGTACATACTCAGATACGCATCGGAACAAAGCTCTGTGTGCATGCCTAAATCCTTGATATCTGACGTTGCAATCAGTTCCCCCAGCGCATTTGGCATACTGCCAATACCAAGCTGCAGCGTCGCGCCATCCACGAGATAGGGCAGAATCTTCTCCGCTATCTTTCTGTCAGTCTCTGTCGGAAGGACTGTCTTGCTGCCCGCAAACGGTTCATGTTCTCCTTCCACGATATAATCCACATCTGAAATGTGGATACACTCATCATATCCTCCATGTACTTTTGGCAGATGCTCATTCACCTCGACAATCACAAGATCCGCCATGCGCGTAATCGGCGCCGCGACACCTGTATTGACCGAAAAATTAAAATACCCATGCTTATCCATCGGTGAGACGCTGACCATCGCGACATTGACTTTCAGAAAATATTCATAATACGCAGCATTGTTGTGAAACACCATCGGAATATAGTAACACAGTCCCCGATCACAGAGTTTTCGCTCATAGGAGGAACAATGCCAGCTATGGTATATAAAATGCTCCTGTGTGTCATCGCACTCTGCAATCTCGATCGGTCCCGATATCAGATTCCCTCGGACCTTGACATCATATAAATCATCTCTGCGCTTTGCCAATGCCCTGTCTAAGAGCACCGGCTTGCCAAGACAGCTTGTATAATCAATCCAGTCACCGCTCTTTACGGCGCGCACTGCCTCCTCGGGAGTTGCAAGCTTTGCACGGTATTCTGAGAGAAAGTTCTTCAGCATTGAATCACGCTCCGTTTCATATTTTAGACTTTCATCTGCCAAACACAGACCCAATCGAATCCTCCACACGCTGAAGGGACTCTACTGCGTCGTTTAGGTTTGTCAGTGCCTCGGAGAGTTCTGTCGTATCTAGCCCCTCAATCGCACTGTTAAGTGCATCGATGTCCAGTTCGTCCAGCGTTTCCACTGCCTGTTCCATCGTCGCTACCACATGATCCAGATCGACAGTTTCCAAAGTGGTTCTAATCTGCCAGAGTGTCTCATTGACATTCTCCATATCCACCTCTGCCACCTGTTCCAAAATAGGCTGTGCATTCTCCAAAACACCCTGCATCCGCAGAAACAGATAGCCGCCGCCACAGATTAACAATAGCGTTAAGATCGAGGTAATGATACACATCCCTCTGGTAAAAGCAAGATCTCTGCGCAGTTTTTTCATCTGTTGTTCAAAAATTTGTTCACTCATCGATATTCCTCCTATCATTGATTTTGTTTATCATACCATATTCATAGTAAAAAGTCCAAAAATTTGTGAGATTTACCAAATATTCGATTTTTTTCAAAATAATAGTTGTTAATTTTTTAATATTTTTATAAAATAGAAGTATCAGATAAGTCAAATACAAGACAGAGAGGTGCGATTACTATGTTTATACAACTATTTAGCAACTATTTGGTCGGACAATCCGTGATCACAATCGAACAGAGAGACACGTTTCAGGAGGAAATCCAGAAAACACGCGTCAAGCTGGGCACGATTGCCATCGCTGAGGGACTGCTGACGGAAGAGCAGGCTGAGGAAATCAACCATCAGCAGACCATACAGGACCGCCGCTTCGGCGATATCGCTGTTGAGCTGGAATACCTCACATCGGATCAGGTGTCAGAGCTGCTCGGCAAACAGGGTGATGTGTCCATGAAATTTTTCCAGCTTCTGATCGACAGCCTCGGTCTGTCCATGGAAAACGTTACCGAACACCTCCACGGTTTTCAGAAAGCACATGGCTTCACAGACAAGGAACTCGAGGCTGTCAAGGAGGATGATTTTGAGACGATCATCCCACTGTTCGCCACTGTAAGAGATGCTACCATCACAGACCTAGCCGGACTTGTCATGCGTAATCTCACACGCTTTGTCACCAACAACTTCTATTTTGGCAGGATGAAGAAAGCCACCGAGTATTCGTACAGTATGCTTGCAGGTCAAAAATCCGTCGGGGAAGCTGATATTTTCCTTGGTTTTAGCGCTACAAACGAGCTGGACGGCATTATCAAGCTTGCCAAAAATTATGCAAAATCCATCTCTGTCTCCAGCAGCGATGAAGTGTATGACGCTGTCTGTGAATTTGCAAACCTCAACAACGGGCTCTTTGACTCCGTGCTCAGCGACGACGATGTATTTATCGAGATGGTTCCGCCAGAGGTATATCTGAACCAGCAATTATCCGGCAATGCCTATTATATGCCTGTCTATATTGACGATTCAGAGTTTGACCTCATTATCTCTACGGACGCTGCCTTCGTTCCCGGAGAGAAGCCCCATACATTGAATCTGAAAAAGACAGATCTCAACACCAGCGCTGCCAGCTCACTGCCCACAGTTTTGGTTGTTGATGATTCTGCCCTGATTCGAAAGATGCTCATTAAACTGCTGAATGAGAATGGCTATCAGGTCATAGGAGAAGCGACCAACGGCGAGGAGGGCGTCGAACTATACAAAGAGCTGAACCCGGATATCGTGACGCTCGATATCACGATGCCTGTGATGGACGGCGTGACTGCCCTCAAGAAAATCAAGGAGTACGATCCTGAGGCGATGGTTGCCATGATCTCTGCTGCGGGTCAGAAGGACAAACTCATGGATGCGCTGCGGGAAGGCGCCGAGCTGTTTTTCACAAAACCTTTTAATGCGCAGGAGGTCATCTCGAGTTTGAGAAGTTCTTAATCATTTGTCACAAAATACACATGGGGCAATCGCAAACGATTGCCCCATGTGCCGTAAAAGTGTGTAATATATTGAGAATTTTAACTGGCTGGCATATGAATATAAATCTACGGATTAAAGTATATAATGTTCCACATCTTCTAACAGCTGCTGCCACGCATCTTCGTGTTCTACATAATAAATCGGGCATTTCTTTCCTCCGCAGTCATAGTGGCGCAGAATATCCTGAGGTTTGAGATGGTATTTGTCCGTCAGCCATGCAAGCATTTCGATCAGCGAATCATAGGTCGCCTGTGTAAAGGAACCATCCTCCGCAATATAGCAGCACTCAATCGAAATCGAATCGACATTCCGCTCTCTCACCGCGTATGCTTCCTCCTCCAAAGGAATACACTGGATAATCTCCCCATCATAACCAATGATAAAATGCGCACTCGCCGCCCGCTCATGTGTCTGTCCCAAGCTTTCAAAATAGCTCCTGTTCTGTGCCGCGGAAGTTCCCGGATTGGCTGTGTAATGGACAAAGATATTGTCCACTCTCTCAAGTTTTGTTCCGGGTCGGTTATACTCACTGATTGTCAGAAAGTCCTCTAACATCTCTGGCTTTTTTTCCGTATCTTCCATGACAGGCAATGTCTCCAGCAGTGACTTTACAGTAACTTCTTCTTTTGTCACGGGCAGCTTCTGCGTACTTTGAAAAAAAGCTTTACCCATTAAAAAGATGGCAGTGGACATCGCTGCAATCCAAAGAATCGCAAAACATTGGCTGACTCGGGCACGGCGTCCGGGTTTTGCTGTAGTTCTCACCGCTGTTCTTGAAGGGCTTGTCCTCCCTCTGTTTGATGCTATGTATTCAGACCGCACTTGTCTGACGCCTGTTCCGGCATCGCTCTTATATGCTCGTTGTTTTGTCATTCTCTCCGTGTTTGTCCTCGGCATATTCGGTCTTGCAGCTCTTGATGCATATGCATTACTTGTTCTTGGCACATTTGGTCTTGCAGCTTTTGCTGCCTGTCCTCTCAATGTATTGGATCGAGTACCCGTGACATTTGGATGAATCACCTTGATTGAATCTGCGCGATCAACAGTTGCAGCCGTCTGCGGTGTTCCTGAACCTTGTATATTTTGTATTAATCCAGGCTGCATGTCCCGGCTTCTTGATCTGGATGGTTTATTTTTATGATAATTCGGTTGACTCACCACCTGCCACAGTTCCAACTCCTGACGCTGTTGTGCCTGATTCCCCATAGTACCTCTCCCCATAACAAAACAAATTCTTTTGCGGTCTCTATATATT
>CAMWJQ010000354.1 GCA_947174615.1 uncultured Lachnospiraceae bacterium | reverse complement strand
GTTTATGACAAACCGATGATTTATTATCCATTATCGACACTGATGCTTGCGGGAATCAGAGATATCCTCATCATCTCGACGCCGCGTGATCTGCCGACCTTCAGAGAGCTGTTCGGAACAGGCGAACAGCTTGGGCTTCGCATGGAATATGCGGTTCAGGAGCAGCCGAGAGGGCTGGCGGATGCATTTATCATTGGCGCGGAGTTTATTGGGACAGATTCTGTGGCACTGGTGCTCGGCGACAATATTTTTTATGGGCAGAGTTTTTCGAAACTGTTGCAGCGCGTGGCTGCAAAGGAGAGCGGCGCCACGATCTTTGGCTATTATGTGCGGGACCCGAGAGAGTACGGTGTGGTTGAGTTTGATGAGACTGGCAGGGCGATCTCGATCGAGGAGAAGCCGGAAAATCCAAAGAGCAACTATGCAGTGCCGGGATTATATTTCTATGACAATGAGGTTGTTGAGATTGCGAGAAATGTGAAGCCGTCTGCGCGGGGAGAGATTGAGATCACAAGCATCAACAAAGAGTATCTAAGGCGCGGGACACTCACTGTCGAGACGATGGGACGCGGTTTTGCATGGCTCGACACTGGAAATCACGACTCTCTTCTTGACGCTGCGGATTTTGTCTGTGCATTCCAAAAGAGACAGGGATTATATATTTCCTGCATTGAGGAGATTGCATACAAGCGGGGCTTTATCACAAAGGAACAGCTCCTTACGCTCGCGGAGCCGCTGATGAAGACGGATTATGGAAAATATCTTGTAGAGGTAGCGAATGGACTCTAAGGGAAAGAAAATCGGGATACTGTTTGTGCTGTGTGCGCTGCTTGCCGTGATGGCAGTGGTGCTGTTTGCAGGTTATAACCGCCTGATGGGAAAAGAGACGGACAAGGCGGTCGCAGGCAACGCAGATGGTATGCCCAAACAAATTATAGAGGCAGACGGAAAGGTGCACGGTGCAGATTTATCAGGATTTATGAAGGACAGTGCGTTCTTTGATGCGCAGACAACGGACGGCGCTGGTCAGAATACATATGATGAGGTGGATGAGAACGGTGATCCTGTGCGCAGTCTCACCGTGCTGGCAAGTTCTGTGGAGCGTGACATCCGTGTAAAGATTGTAGATGACAAAGGAGATGCAGTCTCGGGACAGGAATTTGCCGTGGAAGTTGCCGATACCGGAGTGTATGTCGATGAGGACAAAGACGGCGTGATACTGATCTCGGACATCAAGCCCGGCGAGTACAAACTGTCCTTGGATGAGCTGCTTGGTTTTAAGGTACCCGCAGCGCCTGTCAATGTCAGGGTGAAGTCCATTGTGTCCTACACAGTCATTGATGATATTGACTTTTTTGTACATGCGGAGTCAGAGGTTGACTTCTTAAAGGAGGATACGAAGGATAAAAAGATTGACAGCGGAGATGAGGATGACACGCAGTATAAAGCGCTTCTTGATATGGAGGAGGAGCGCGACAGCGCAGTACAGCTTGGCATTGACGTATCCAAGTGGAACGGTGAGATCGACTGGGAGGTTGTGAAGGCAGAGGGCGTGGATTTTGCCATAATACGATGCGGTTATAGAGGTTCTTCTTCTGGCTGGCTGATTGAGGACCCATATTTTTATAAAAATTTGACAGGCGCCAAGAAAGCGGGCATCAAGGTAGGTGTGTACTTCTTTACACAGGCAACGGATTTGGTTGAGGCGGTCGAGGAGGCGAGTATGGTTGTGTCGCTGATCGGCGACACAGCGATTGACTATCCAGTCTTTATTGATACGGAGGGCGCTGGCGGTAACGGCAGGGCAGATGGCTTGGATGCAGGCACGAGAACGGCGGTGGTCAATGCATTCTGCCAGACAATACAGAATGCGGGATTGGATGCGGGCGTATATGCAAGCCGCAACTGGTATCTGAACAATCTTTTGTTAGAGGAGATGGACGCACCGAATATTTGGCTCGCGGAGTACAGACAGACACCGGAGTACGAGGGGCGTTATGACATGTGGCAGTACACATCCAGCGGTGCAGTTGCCGGTATCGAGGGAAGAGTGGATCTTAATGTCAGCTATCTGGGAATTAATTAAAAGCAAATGACTGCAATTCCTATGTATGGAGAAGGGAACTGCCTGGCGGCAAGTATATATACTGGCGGTCGAAAAGACTGACCGTTCAGTATAAAGTTATGCACCAGCCGCATAGGGAAATATGCCGCTTCGCGGCTGCGGCTGGCGCGATGCTCACGGCAGATTTCATCTGTCATGAGTATAATTAATTTAGATATATAGAAAGGAATTATAGAAAAATGGGAAAGATTACAGTAGAGGAATGTGTCGCAGACGGAATTGTCATAGAAGGGCTTAAAGTGATTACGCCGCAGGTCTTTGGCGACAACAGAGGGTATTTTATGGAGACGTATAATTATAATGATTTCAAGGAAGCCGGCATTGATCAGGTGTTTGTGCAGGACAATCAGTCTGCTTCCAAGAAGGGCGTGCTGCGGGGACTTCATTTCCAGAAAGAGTTTCCGCAGGATAAGCTCGTGCGCGCGGTGCGTGGTGAGGTATTTGACGTGGCAGTGGATCTGCGGGACGGGTCTAAGACATTTGGGAAATGGTTTGGCGTTCTCTTGTCCGAGGAGAACAAAAAACAGTTTTTTATTCCGAAAAATTTTGCGCATGGTTTTCTGGTGCTGTCTGACTATGCGGAGTTTTGCTATAAATGTACGGATTTCTACCATCCAAATGACGAGGGCGGTCTGCTGTGGAGTGACCCTGATATTGGTATCAAGTGGCCAATTCCGGAGGGCATGGAGCTGATCTTTTCTGAGAAGGACCCGAAATGGGGCGGTATAAAGGATTTCAAGCGATGAGAAAAGGGTTATCCAAGACAACAGTCAAGCTGATTGTGACGCTTGCGGCGGCAGTGCTTGCAGCCATCATCATCATCCATCACAACCCGCTTGCAGACCCGCAGGAGGAGATGGTCAAAAAGGGGATTGCCTGTCTGATTATTGTCGGTGCAATGGCAGTTTTTTATAGGTTTTACGACAGGCTGGTCTCCCTGCCGGTTGAGCTGTGGCAGTCGAGACAACTAATCTGGAAGCTTTCGAAGAACGATTTCAAGAACCGCTATGCGGGTTCGTATCTCGGGCGTGTGTGGGCGTTTACGCAGCCAGTGGTCACCGTGCTGTTGTACTGGTTTGTGTTTGGTCATGTGATGGGGCAGGACAAGAAGGAGATCCTGACAGTCGGGGTGGAGGCGCCGTATGTACTATGGCTCACGGCAGGGCTGGTGCCGTGGTTTTACTTTAGTGAGGCGATCAATAACGGGACGACTTCACTATTGGAATACAGCTATCTGGTGAAGAAGGTGGTATTCAAGATCAGTATTATTCCGATTGTCAAGCTGATTGCGGCATCATTTGTTCATTTATTTTTTGTCGCATTTATGTTGATTGTCTATTTTGTGTATGGTTATGCGCCGTCAATCTATCTGCTTCAGCTGCTTTATTATACTTTTTGCATGTTTATGTTTGTGCTCGCGCTCAGTTATTCGACTTGTGCGATTGTGATTTTTTTCAGGGATTTGACGCAGATTATCAATATTATGCTGCAGGTGGGAATGTGGGCAACGCCTATTTTGTGGAATATCGCTATGTTGGATAAGAGTCCCATTTTGCAGAAAATATTGAAGATCAATCCAGTATTCTATATCGTGAACGGCTATCGTGATACGATGTTTGCGAGAAAGTGGTTCTGGCAGGATTTTTACTCGACATCCTATTTCTGGATTGTGACGGCGGTATTCTTCGGGCTGGGTGCACTGATTTTTCGGCGGTTGAAAGTGCATTTTGCAGATGTATTGTAAAGTGCAGAGGCTGCAGATGGGAGAAACGATGGGAGACAATATCGACAAAAAGAATAAAGACAGGGAAACTGCGATCGCAGTAAAGAATGTCTGTAAAGTATACAAACTCTATGACAAGCCGATGGACAGGCTCAAGGAGGCGCTCAAGCTGACCAGAAAGCAGAAGTACCATGAGTCGCATGCTTTGTCCGATGTGAGTTTTGACATCAAACAGGGGGAGTGTGTTGGGATTATCGGGACAAATGGTTCTGGGAAATCGACCATTCTTAAGATTATCACGGGGGTGCTCAATCCCTCGAGCGGCAGCGTCACAGTCAATGGGCGCATCTCTGCACTTTTGGAGCTGGGGGCAGGATTTAATCAGGAATATTCAGGGATGGAAAATATCTATCTCAATGGGACGATGAATGGTTTTTCAAAGGAGGAGATTGATGCGCGGCTTCAGGATATTCTTGATTTTGCAGATATTGGGGACTATGTATATCAGCCGGTAAAGACGTATTCGAGCGGGATGTTTGTGCGTCTTGCCTTCTCGGTGGCGATCAATATTGATCAGGAGATTTTGATTGTGGAT
>CAMWJQ010000353.1 GCA_947174615.1 uncultured Lachnospiraceae bacterium | reverse complement strand
CCGATTAAAAAACGTTTACACTAAAAAAGGCACCTGCGATCCACGAAACAACCTTATCATGGGCCGTATCCACCATCCCTGCGCTTGCTCAACCCTACGCATCGACTTTACACTGTTCGCAATCCCAAATACACAGGGTTCCGTTTTGCCCTTTACTGCGATTTTCATCTGCCCGGTCTCGCCCGGCTCTAGGTAAATCTTCCCGAATCCGATCAGCTCTTTAGACGGGAATATCTTCGGTAATTCCGATATATTCTCAGGAATCGGCAGAAGATCCTGATTTTGTGCCATACGGTATACCTGTACAATCTCTGCCCCAGCGCGTTCTCCGACATTGGTGATCGTGCATGTAAGATAACTTTCGCTTTCTGACGCTTCATAGACAGCGTTCTCGTATTCAAAGCACGTATAAGACAACCCATGCCCAAAACAGAACTCCGGTTCCACGCCGAACGTCTCATTAAAGCGATATCCCACAAAAACACCTTCCCTGTAAGAGACCTTTTTCTCCCCTGCAAACTCGCCGATCCGATGCGCCGAGCAGTCTTTGTGGCTTTTGTAAAAGGTTTCCGGAAGTCTCCCCGAAGGATTGACGCTGCCAAAAAGGACTTCTGCTATGGCAGTTCCTCCTTCCATGCCGGCATAATAGCTCCATACTACTGCCGGCGCCCTGTCGATCCACGCTCCCATCTCCACAGGGCTGCCGCCTATGAGGACAACAACCATATCCGGCTTCACCCGGAGAAGCTCCTGTATCAGCAAATCCTGTTCATAGGGAAGCGACATGTCGCTGCGGTCTATACCCTCACTGTCATAGTCATGGTTCAGCCCGCCTACATATATGACGGTCTCATATGCTTTTGCCATCTCTACCGCTTCCCTGCGAAGCGCTGCCCTTTCCTGCGCAAGATTTTGGTTCTCTTTTTGGTTTTCTCTGCCATGCCCGCCGCCGTCCTCCAGACTTTTTTCCTGCCAGTTTACGCCGTCCTCCGGTTTTTTTGCTCCGCTCTGATAGCCCCTAGTAAAATCTACTTTCACATTGCCGCCAAGCAGCATTTTGATCCCCATAAGCGGTGAAATTTCATAGAGGGCTTTCATCTCCGCACTGCCTCCGCCATTCGCATGGAGCCTCTGCGCGTTTTCACCCACCAGCAGGACCTTCTGCAGTCTTTTCGCATCAAGCGGCAGTATCTTTCTTTCGTTCTTCAAAAGCACGATGGATTCCCGCGCTGTATCAAGGGCTGTCTGTCTGTGCCCGGGCACATTATAAGCGCCGCTTTTGCGCTCGGTTTTTTCTCCGTCGTCCATCATGTGGAGCTGCATCATCAGTGTCAGAATGCGCGTTACTTTTTCGTCTATCCTGTCTTCTGGTATGCTCCCCTGTTCGACTGCTTTTTTCAATGGATCTGCCATATAATATTCATCAAAATTGTCCGTGACAGACATCTCAATATCCAGCTCTGACGTCGCTGCCAGCTCTGTATCATGAACACCGCCCCAGTCAGAGACCACCACGCCCTCATACGACCATTCCCTGCGCAGAATGTCATGGAGCAGGTACTGGCTTTGGCAGCAGTGTTCCCCATAGAGTTTATTGTATGCCCCCATTACCGATAAACTTTTTCCTCTCGTCAGACACGCATAAAAAGCCGGCAGATAAATTTCCCTGAGCGCATTTTCATCTATTTCCACATCTACCCAGAGACGCTGTGTCTCCTGATTATTCGCCGCGAAATGCTTCACGCAGGCAGCCACATCCCACTGCTGTATCCCTTGTATGAAACAAACTGCCAGCTCTCCGGTCAGATAAGGATCTTCGCTGAAATACTCAAAATTCCTGCCGCACAACGGACTCCGCTTGATATTGATTCCCGGGGCAAGAATGATATCCTTTCCCCTTCCTCTTGCCTCAGCGCCCAGCACACTGCCCGTTGCAAATGCCAAATCACGGTTCCATGTGGCAGCCAGCGCACTGTTGCAGGGCAGATACGTCACATAATCATCCGAACTTCCGACTGCTTTCCAGCAGTCCGGCTCAAACTCCTGCCGCACGCCCATTGGTCCGTCTGACATCACTAGCGGCGGAATCCCCAGCCGTTCCACCCCCTGTGTAGAAAAAAGATGTGCCCCGTGAATCATGCCGATCTTTTCTTCCAGCGTCAACATGGCGGTAAGAGATTTTGCCCTTTCTTTCAACAGCGAGCATCCATTTTGATTCTCCATACTTATTTCCTCCTTGTATTTTCCCGTGAACTCCTGCACAGAATAAAATTTCTTTTATTATACAAGGGCATTCTGTAAATAAATACGCTATTTTTTAGTGATATAATCCAATGGATTTTGAAGATTTGGCACATCCCTGATGGTTCTGTCAAATATCATGATAAACATTTTCGGGCAGATGCAGTGTGACCGTTGTCCCGCTTCCAACAATCGAATCAATTGTCATCCCATATTCGTTCCCATAACAGAGTTTCACTCTCTGATTAATGTTATATAATCCAATACTTTCTTTTTTCAATGGATTCTTCGTCACAATATCCGCCCTCAGACGTTCCAGCGTTTCTTTTCCGATACCGCATCCATTGTCTGACACTGCGATATAGATTCCTTTGTTCTCCGTTTCCTGACCGATTTTAATCGTCACCATACCTCCTTTTTCTGTTTCCTCAAGTCCATGCAGTATGGCATTTTCGACAATAGGCTGCAAAAGCAGCGGCAGCGTGATGCATTTATATAGGTCAATCCCGTCCTCCGTTCTTAACGCATAATCGAATTTTTCCAAAAAACGAAGCTTTTGAATTTTCATATAGATTTCAATATAGTCAAGTTCCTCCTTCAAAGCAGTGAATGCTGTTCCGTTATTTTCCAATACATACCGCATTGATTTTCCCAATAGCTTGATTGCCGTAGCCACTTCCTTGTCGCCAACCGTATATGCCTTCATGCGGATGGTTTCCAGTGTATTATAAAGAAAGTGCGGATTAATCTGGCTTGCAAGCATCTTAAATTCCATCTTCTGCTGCTCGTTTGTAAGCTCCTGTTCCTTCAGCAGTACTTCGTACATATGTGCGTCTTTTTCTTTAATATTCTGCACCATGACCTCCAAATCTGAAAAAGCCTCTGAAAGTTCATCCTCGCCCCGTACCATTTCTTTAAAATCATAGTCTTCGTTGCTTGCCTGATACATCACATGACGCAGCGTCCGTACGCGTTTCGTAAAATACTTTCCAAAGTAATAGACCAGGATTCCCGGTACAAAAGCCGCTACCAGTATGATTAAAATACAAATTCGAATGATACTTTTAATCGTATCATAAGACTTATCATCTATTGTGCATATATTAATATGCGAATCTGACAGATACAGCCCCAGTTCAGAAATTTCGACAAGGCAGGTTTTATTGTGTATGGTTTGCTTTTTTCCGCTGTCAAGCTCCACGGGCTGACGTTTGCCGTAATCCCCGCTGTCCAGGGCGAAAAATACGACGCCATCATCCACTGAAACACAGATCTGATACTTCTGACTCCCAATTCGCGTCTTCAGATAATTATTGCTGATACGGATAACCAGTACGGCATGATGCTCGGAATTTACAAGATGTATCCGCCTGATCAGGCAAAGATTCCAATATTCGTTGCCATATTTGTCGATATTGCGCATTTCCTGCCAAAATACACTTGATTGAGAGATTGCCCTGCGATACCAGTCTGATTTTTCAATCTCCCCGTCCACGCGGCGGTACTGTTTGTAATCACAGATGTCAGGATTATCACAGTAAATTTCCACCTGATCAATCTCTGTATAATGATTTGCATAGTTGTCAACAACCTCCGAGTTTCTGTTCACTGACGCTGTAAATTCTTCATGATAAGCATATCTCTTTTTCAGCAGAGACTCAATTTCCCCATTAAATGACAATTCCTCTGAAATATTGTACACCTGCGTCGTTATTTCAAATAAGATTGTCCGTACGCGCAGATTATCTGATTCCAGCAAATCTCCATGATAATTTGTCAACAGCCTGTACGTATTGCCCACCAGAAAGATTCCGATCAGTGAGACGGGTATCAAGACCGCCAGCATATAGATGATATACAATTGTTTCTGTATCCCTAATCTGCGCAGGAATCCGAATAATTCATGCTTTTTGTTCATTTTACCCCAGATACCCCCTTGCCGGCTCAAATAGAACAGAAAAACGCAGTACTTTGTTCCGCTTACAGTCTACACTAAATTGATCGGATATGCAAGAATCGTAACCCTTCAGAATTGATAAAGAGCATCAATTTGGCGCATGATTCCCACTACTTTGGCGTGGGTATGAAAAGCAACCGTCTCTACCTATATGATGTCTCATGACGTTGCAGCGAGCATTTTGTCCTAGAGTATTTCTTACCATATTTACACTCCTGTCTCTTATACACATACCCGAGCCCACGAGACCGTACTAGATCTCGTAATCCGT
>CAMWJQ010000352.1 GCA_947174615.1 uncultured Lachnospiraceae bacterium | reverse complement strand
GTATATGTTTTTTTATTCTTCTCCTGTGTTACTGTTGCGGTGTAATCCTTATCCTTCTCAAGCAGAATGCCATTATAGCGAAATTCAATCTCACCCTGCAATGCATTTGTGATTTTGACAGAAATATTCGCAGTCTTGCTTGCAAGATTGAGCTGTCCAAACTTTACGGAAACTTGCTTTTGGGAGTTTTCAATATAATTGCCGCCTGCATTGGGTGTGATCGTCATCGAATATTTATTTCCGATTTTAATATCATCGATCGAGTTGATATTACTGTAGTCTATTGTGTACTCATTCTCGGAGAACACGTGCTTTGCATCCTTTACAGTTATTGCCTCAGCAATTGCTTTTTTGATGCTCTCTAAGTCTCCTGTCTTTGGAATTGTACCACTCAGCGATACGGATACTCTGCTGAAATCCTTCTGCTTGATGTCAAAGAACAGCGGATCGGATTTACCATAATAACCTTTGCCGTTTTTGCTTACACCGATCACCCACACCTGAGCTGTTCCTTTTCCCGCATTGATATTGTTGCTGTAGATCACTTTGTACATGCTGGAAGGAATCTTTTTTCCTGTCGCTGTATCCGTTACGATAACACCCGGTTTCTGTGCTTTTCCATTGTATGTATATCCTTTTGCAGGTAATTTTTTAAACGCCACATGGATATTTTGCGATGAAATTGGCTGAATCTCGGTTTCCGTTTTGAGAATATTAAATTTTACACGCTTCTTCGAAGTACCTGTATAATTTCCGATTCCCTCCACGGTCAGGACAGATTGTGTATCTGCGTCTGCTGAGCCCCTTGTTGACAGATGGATGTTGTAATCCGTGCCCTCTTTAAGCTCCATAGTTCCGTCAGTTACCCTGACTGAAGGTTCTTCACCGAACACGATATCTCCTGCCGGTGAAATGGTAACATTGCTGATACTCTTTTGCTTAATCGTGTATTTCTTTGTAATCGTGCCAGTATATCCACCGATCCCTCTTACTGTTACCTGTGCGGTATTGTCACCTACATTCACATTATTGCTGTAACGCACGGTATAGTCCACATTCAGCTTGAGCTTCTGTGTCTTGGTCTTGCCATCCGCATCGGTGTATTGATAGGCTGCGATCATTACAGGACGAATCTGCTCACCTGTATAAACGGCACTATATTCGCTTTTCTGCTTTGGAAACAGCACACTGTTCACCTGCGGCTTCTCTTCCGCTTTTTCACTGCTTTTCCAGCCTGCATACAGGATTGTATCTTCCTCAATTGTATCTTTTGCAAAATCCCACAAGGTCCTACAGCCTGCATCTTTATACCAGCCTGTAAATTCGTATCCTTCAGACTAGGGCTCTGTGTGCTGTTTGATGAGCGTTCCTTTCTTGATTGCTGTGTAGGTGAAATATTCCTCCAGCGCAGTTCCGTGCCCTTGGAGGTCAAAGGTTACTTTGTAGTTTTCCTTGTCGGGGTCTGTCACAGCAGGCGCTGTCACAGCAAGCTCCAAGGATGCTGTCAGCCCCTGATAACTTACTGTCAATGTCTTTGTCCCCGCAACAGACATGTCAATTTCATTGGCATTTGTCGTATAATCTGTAACCGCCTTCGCTGTTCCGTCACTGGCATAATACATTACGGTCAAATCATCTGTATTTAAACTGTCTCCGCATTCATAGACTGTTTTTGTTTTCTGTATTCTAATATAAGGGTCTGTGACTGTCGGAGCGCTGTTTTTTGTTATTTGAATGCTGTAGCTTAAATTTCGCGGCAGTTCGGTGATGACTGTGCCGTCAGGCTGATACCAAACGACGCCTTCACTCTCGGGCAGCTTTGCGGCGATCGTGAGATTGATTGGCGTATAAATGGTTGTTAAATTCGTGCAGCCTGAGAATAGATCGCTTATGTTTGTTACCTTATTTGCATCAATCGTACTTAAATCCAGATTCGTCAAGCTGCTGCATCCACCAAACATCTGGCTCATATCCGTTACAGCCTTCGTATCAAGACCGCTCACATCTACACTTGCCAGATTCTCGCATTGATAGAACATCGCGGACGCATCTGTCATATCTGATACATTGATTTCTGCCGATGTGATGAGCGCTCGGCTGTTATACCAAGGCGCCCTGCTAAAGCCGTCAGCTCCTGAGAAATTCCCTGTTCCTGTCACCGTCAGCTTTCCATTTTGGTCAATTTTCCACGTAATATGCTCATAGCTGCCGCCTGCCGCAACATCCTCCTCATCATCGGTAACTGTCACTTCACAGACCGCCCTTTTGCCGCCTGCACTTGCTGTGATTGTACAGCTTCCAGCTGCCACTGCCGTAACGGTGCCATTTGATACTGCTGCGATCGCACTGTCGCTGCTCTCCCATGTAATCTCTGCATCGGTGGCATCATTCGGCGTCACGACAGCCTTTAAAACCGCTGTAGCGCCTGCTGTCAATGTGAGTGTTTCTTTGTCCAGCTCTATTTTTTCTACAGGTATTTCTGATGGATGCTCTATTTCAATCGTGATATCTGCCGTCAGAACAGTCTCCTTTGCCGATATATTCGGGTCCTGATGTAAAGAATACAGCACTTTTCCCTGACAAAACGCACTGCCATAAATATAGCCGTTTGTGGTATCCGCCTTGAACTCCTCACGTTTGTCAATCGCATTCCCTGCATCATCCAGCGCAAAGCTGCGAATCGAGGACTGATCGTTATAATACAGACGGTCATTCACATAAAACAGTCCAGAAAATGCACTCGGCCAGAATCCATTCCCTTGCCAAACCGTCCATCTGCCAAGTTCACAAACTGTTGTTCCGCTACCTGTCGTATCAGATAATCTCGTTTTATTGATTACACCAGTATCCTGATATGTGACATAATAACAATCCTCTCCCACAAGAACCAGCGGCGCATCACTATCCAGCCAAAACGCATTGTCATAACTTGTATCTACAGCCTTATACTCTACGACTTCACTGCCCTCCGTCACAGTCCAATCGTGATGTTTACAAGCATTCACAAATGCATCATCGCTTCTGAACATATATTCGTGCCGCGCCCTTCCGATTTTATCCCACGTCGGATCATCCCATGTGACATCCACCTGATAGTATTTTCCATCTAACCGAATCAGATTCCAAGCATGATTCATTGCGTCGCTCTTTACCATCAGACAGTTAATTCCTGACTGATTCAGAAGATACTTATAGGTAAGGGCATAGCCTTCACAGACAGACATACGATTGACCAACGTACCGTAAGCGGTATACGATGCATCTGGAATTTCCCCTTTATCCAGATTTTCCTTGTCATATTCACAGTTCACCACAAGATAATCATGCAGCACAATTGCCTTTTCCAGCTCACTCATCTCTGGCTTTACGACTGCCAGCGCTTCCCTTACTGCCTTCTGAAACGCATTGTCGTCATACGAATCTTCATATTTCAGCATGACTTCTATGACATCGTTTCCGCTGAGCGAATACCTAAAACCCTTCTTGACATAATAGAGATCCGGGTTCTCGTTTAGTACGCCCGATACGATATTGCCAATCTTATCTTTACTGATCCCATATGTTTCAAGATTGATTGTGTTACTGCGTTCTTTCATCTGCTGATAGAGATATTGTTCCAATCCGACGGTATCTCTATCGGCCGCTAAGTTCTCAGAAAAAGCAGAAACATGATCGCGTTCTGAAGGCGCATCCCCATACTGATATGCTCCCGCCAGCTCTACAGTCACGATTTGTTCGTGTGGCGCTGTCTCCTCCGCATACACTGTTTCCTGTTCTGTTTCTGTATGCTCAGATTCTGTTGATTCTTCTGTCTCAATAGCGTCGCTTTCCTCTTGTGCCGTTGTCTTTATCTCTATTTCTGTCTCTGTCTCCTCACACGCTGCCTTCTGTGTCTCCGTTTTTTCTTCATATATTTCTTCTTTCTCCTGTTGATCGGACTTGTCCTCTGTATGCTGCGTTCCGGCAGCTTCACTGCCCTCTGCTGTTTCGTCCTCTATGTTCGAATACGACGTTTCTGCTGTCCCAGATGTGGTCTGTACCTCTGTCAGTTCCTGTGTCTGCGACTCTTCCATTGGTTCAGCAGCATAAACATATGTACTTCCTTGCGGTAAAGAAGTCATCCCTAACGCTGTCGATAAAAGTACTGCCATTACCTGTTTTGACTTTTTAAAGCCTATAGACCGTTTCGCTAAGCGAAGATTTTTATTAGCCAAAGCCTTCGATATTTTTTGCATCATTTTCCTCTCTTTCCGATATATAGCCTGCTTTCATACGCAGCCCCTATATTCGTATATTTACTTTTGACTGCCTTTCTATAAAATACCTCCTTAATTCCGCTTTTCTTTATCCTGACTGATAATCTGCAGCTTTTTGTACGCACTCTCAATATATGGATTCTGTTTTGCCGGCATATCAAACTCCTCCTCCCGTTCTGCATTGATAAACTTTGCCCGCAGCTCTACATCACTACGGTTTTCTTT
>CAMWJQ010000351.1 GCA_947174615.1 uncultured Lachnospiraceae bacterium | reverse complement strand
ATATTATCCTTAATCAGCGCATTATCCGCATTCAGCGCATCAATCGCATCTCCTGTTGTCTCATCTTTGAGTGTGCTAAAAAAATCCTGTAAAGCCGCCTTGTTGTCAGCCGATGAGAAATCCTCCGCAGCATTTTTAACAGCATCTTTGTCATAATCCCTCGTGCTGACAAAGATGGCATCCCGCGCTGTATCCATGTTTTTCATCTCAAAAACATCTTTTGTCACGCCCGGATTCACAGTAATATCCACATTATATAACTTGCCGTCTCCCACATCCAGCCCGTCAATACCAAAATCAAGCTGCGAAGTATGATCGTCAATCTTGGCAATCTCCGGCGCACGATACCCTGTACATGTAATTCCGGGAATGCCGTTTCCTGTCTCAAACATCTGATGTACACTCCTGATATCATATCCATTAAAGGTTTCCATAATAGTCTCTGCCGTGAGTGTCAACTTCTGGCGCGCCCGTGCCTTTGCATTATAGGTCATCGAAGTCGTCAGCGAGTGCAGCACGGGAATCGCTATGATGCCCAATATTGTCACTGCTATGATGACCTCCACAAGCGACATCCCGCTGTCATTGACCTTTTTCTGCCTTTGCTGTTTATTCCACTGTCTCCTCATTTCCCTCAGCTCCGTCTCCTTCTATGACTTCCCCGCCTTCCATACCTTCTGCACCTTCCATCTCCAGCGGAATGTTTTTAGCATTTATCTTATCTGATTTGAATAGATCGCTTGTACCAGACAAATATGCTGCGATATCCGGTGATGCATATTCTTTATCTGTTCCTGCAAGACTATAAAAATATATATCTATATTGCCCTCAAGCGTACCATTCTCCTCGTCTTTGGCGTATGCAATATTATCAATGCCAATCCGGTTGTCAGAAAGATATACCTGTTCAATGATGCTTTTCAGATTATCATAGTTTGTCGTATTGACATACACTGCATGCTTTTGCGCAAATACCAGTTCCTCATCAAGTCCTTCGATTGCAGCAGCCTTCACTAAATCACCAGGAATACTGTAAGTCCCCTCCCGCTCTTCCATATTAATCGCATCATACCCAATCACATTCCGCTCCTGAAGTTCTACTGCAAGCATGACAATATCCTCTTCACGGGCATCTGCAGGATACTCCGCTACAACCTGTTCAATCTGCTGCCTCATTCCTTCAATCTCTTCTTTGTATTCCTCAATGTTATCAGAATACTGCTGAAGTTCATCCACAACTTTTTTCAGCTCTTCATTCGATGCTGTCAAGTCCTCTGTCTTCTGCGTATAATCCATATATACAAATACATAAATCATTACTAAAACCAGCATACCTGCCAGTGTTATACTGAGAAAGGTGTTTTTATTAAAAATCTTTTTCAAGCCACCCTTACTCTCTTTTTCTTTCTTTTTCTTTATTTTATCCTTACTCAACGCGATCGCCCCCTATTCTGCCTGTGCATTCGCCGCTGCTTCCTGCGCTGTAACTGGCGCAACAGGCGGTTCAACTCTATAAATACATGTAACTGTAAAACTTATTGTTGTCTTTCTGTTCTCGATCGCTCCTTGCATATCAGCATTCAGTTCTTCCTCGATGATACTTTCAACGATCACATTATCTACGGACTCAAACGCACGCAGATTCTTAATAATCCCTGCTGCGGTTTCCTTATCCTCCACCCGCATTGTCATAATGCCCTCTGTATCATTCGATGAAAAATCGGTCATTTCCACCTCTGCCGGCATTTTTTCCTCCAACTCAGCAAGGAAGTCAAGAATACCATCATTAAAGTGTTCTGTGAGCTTATGCCCATACTGTATTTGGTTATTCAGATCACGCATCCCAATATATTGATCGTGGACAATCCGCGCAGGTTCTAACTGCTGCTGTTTATTCTGTAAATCCTTCTGCTCTAGGAGCGCTGTATTATATGGAACCAACGCGAGGGAGAGCAGCGCCGCAGCCGCCACAATAAAGAGCAAAATCATCAAAATAGATGCCGACACATAGTTCGTCTCGTGCCGCTCTTTCTCCTTCTCCGCATCAAAACCAACACTTTTGATACCTGCGCCAATCGCAGATGCATAGAGACTGACAATCGCATCGTCAGCTTTTTTGCCAAACGTCACACCGCGTACATTCTCGAGCACACGGCATGGCAGCTGAGTCTGCTCTGCGAGCATGTCAAGAACTCTCGACTCCTTAGAACCAGCGCCCATAAGATAGATCTGTTCAACCCTGTTCTCCTCATTATTAGATATGTAAAAATCTATTACACGCGTAACAGTACCCACAAGCACTCTTAAAGCATCTTCGGGCTCAATCGGTTCATCCGGCTGGCGTCCAATATTATAGTTCACAGTGCGCTGCATGACCAAAATCCCTTGCTTAATAATCGTGACAAGGGCATTCTCCTCCTCAACCTTGATCGCCATAATCGCCTCTGCACCGGCATTTTGCTTCGTCGCCTGAAAAACACTGTTCCCCGCATAGTCGATATCAACAATATTCAGTCCAACATCCTCTGCAAACTTTTCATAACTCTCAAGCAGCAGCTTCTCCGCCGCAATGACAAGTACCTTATGCTTTCCTACATTTTCCCCATCCCGAAACGTCGTGATATGCATGTGGGTAATCTTGTAGTCGCTCAGCTCAATTGGGAAATATTCTGTAACATTTGATTCGATAATTGCATTGATCTGATGTTCCTTTACACTGGGCAGCATGATTTCACGCGAGATAATTTTGCCAGAAAAGATTGTGAAAAGAACGCGCTTTGTTCTGATCTTATTTGCCCTTAACGCCCCCTTGACTGCTTCCTTGAGACTATCCCTTTTCGCAGGATCAAGGAAACCGTCCCTGACAGCTCCCTCAGGAGTTGCGACCTCCACACACTTGTACACTTTTGGTTTCTTCGCCTGATAGTCCATCTCTACGATTCTGGTCGTAGAACAGCCAATCTCAATGCTCAGCATTTTCGCCATTTGTTTATCATCCTCTCTCTTTACGTATTGGGTGAAGCTTATTTATCTATAAAATGATAGATACCATTCAAGCATCTGTGTCCCCCACAAGGCGCAGATATAAATTCCCATGGACAGATAGGGTCCCATGGCAAGAACATGGTCCGCTTTCGTCATTCTCATGCGCACTACATGAATCACAGATCCAATAACGCATCCCACGATAAACGAAAGAATCGTGCACTGCCATCCGAGCAAAAGCCCACTTGCTGCCATCAGCTTAATATCACCACCGCCGATTCCTCTGCCCTTCGTTATGATATAAATCATATAAAGCGGTGCACTTATCACAAAAAAGCCGATCGTATACTCCCTCCAATTCGCCAAATCGGTCAGTACACGTACCAGCCCTAATCCTGCTATCAATATATTAAACCCTACTGGAATCTCAAAAGTCCTAAAATCTATCACGCTCAATGCCAGCAGTGCACTTGCCATCAGACAGTACAAAAGCGTCTCAACACTTACACCGCAGCGCCAGTATACAATCAGATACAACACTCCATTCAATGCCTCGACTATAGGATATTGTACAGAAATCTTTGCCTGACATCTGCGGCATTTTCCTCCTAATGCCAGCCAACTGAAAAGCGGAATCAAGTCATACCATCTCAACTGATACCCACAGCTCATACAATGGCTTCTCGTTGTCACAATATTTTCTTTTTTGGGCAGCCGATAGATACATACATTCAAAAAACTGCCGATTATAATCCCATAGAGAGCCAGTATGACTGCAAATGTTATTGAGTAAAACATACGCTGCTTCTTCTCCATTCTAATTTTCTCTGATTGTACATATTATAAATTTTACACCCGTACAGGGTAATTTGCAAGAACTTCACAGGTATTTTGTTCCAATTTCGTAACAGTACAGCCTTCGGGGGCTGTTACAAACATCCTTCGGGATAGTTTGACGCGTCTCAATGTTATTTCACGCAGCTTGTAGCATTCTGGACTTTAACTTGATATGGAAAGAATTCCAAGAACATAAATGCCATTTTGTTAGCTGTAGAGAATCTTTCATCAATACTACTTCAAAAGGAATCAATCCTATGCTCGCTAAATAGCTATCCACCAACACACACCATACATATCAATAACAGTGGCACACTATTTGCTCTATGGTAACTCATGAATCAACAACAACTCCACCATCACGCAAAACATCAAATGCACACTGAACGCTTTCTTCGATTTCCATCTCACATTTCCGGTTTATCCGGGTTAGTATCCTTTCGCAGATATTTGTACCACTTAGATGATACAGACAGATTACAATACCCCAGAGAAGATATAACAGAAATCGTCGGTGCAGATTACAGGTCAGTCAAATCCATTGCCTCCACAAACTGACTGCGTAAGCGAACAGGATCCTCCTCTGGAATGATTGAGTCAAGATTTAGCAGAAGTTTTTACAACAACTACCAGTTTCTTTCAATATCTGGCTGTTATTTTTACAGAAAAAGGAGCTGTGCACTAATTTCTTAGTGCAACAACCCCTTTCTAATCTATTATAT
>CAMWJQ010000350.1 GCA_947174615.1 uncultured Lachnospiraceae bacterium | reverse complement strand
ACTACACCCAGTGGCGTTTGCATTTCGTGAGAAAGGGTGTCCACGAGCTCCTTCCGCGCAGCCAGCAGACGCGTTTTTTGCTCTACATCCTGCTCCAGCTTCGCATTTGCATGTTCCAGCTCCTCAAATGCCTTCCGGAGGCTTCCAGCCATAACATTCAGGCTATGGGAAAGTTCCCCAAACTCATCATGCCCTGCCACCCTGCAAGGCTGGGAAAAGTCGAAATTTGCGATGTGACCTGCCGCGTCATTCAGTTCAGACACAGGTTTTGAAATAAACCGCGCCATCCATAAATCAATCACACAGATCAGAGCAGCAACAAACAGAAGCCAGATCATCAAGGAAACATCTTTGCCGAAAGGCAGCCTGGTAGAAAATACATAAGATAACACCAGGATCACCCCCATCAGTTTGGAAGCCAGCAGTATTTTCTTCCGGATGGTAAATACATTCATATGATCGCTTATTTTCATGCTGTCACCTCGAATTTGTAGCCGGACCGGATCAGTGTAACGATATGTCTGCCCTCCCCGCCCAGTTTCTGCCTGAGCGTCTTAATATGCGTGTCTACGGTCCTGGTGGTTCCTTCAAAGTCATATCCCCATATGCGGTTCAGTAACTGTTCCCGGCTGAATACCTGACCTGGGTTGGTCATAAGGAAGTAAAGCAGTTCATATTCCTTGTAGGTCAAGGCAATCTCCTGCCCCTCCAGAAAAACCTTGCGGGAAGCCGGAATGATCATAATTTTCCCCCCATTAACACGGTTCATGGAATTCCAGGTATCTGACGGAAGGAGCGAAGAACGGCGCAGGAAGGCATTTACTTTTGCCAGCAGCACTTTCGGGCTGAAAGGTTTTGTCATGTAATCATCCGCGCCAAGATCATAACCCTTTAATTTATCGTCCTCATTGCTTTTGGCTGTCAGCATAATAATAGGAAGATCGCTTATTTCCCTTGCCATCTTACAGACAGAAAACCCGTCAAGACAAGGCATCATAACATCCAGGATCATCAAATCCATAGGATTATTCTTCAACACCATAAGCGCATCCACACCATCATCTGCTGTAAAACAGGTATGTCCGCCGCGCTGCATATATTCCGCAATAATTCCCTGCATACTCTTTTCATCTTCAACAACCAGAATATTAGCCATGAAATCAACTCTCTTTCGCTTTTCTATTTGCAGGATTCCCTTATTCGCTTTATATTATATTTCTTTTCATGAAGGAATACAAGATAAACAAAAGCTGGGCACAGCGGATCAACATCAGGAACGTTATGATACCCCACCGAACAATACTACTATAATTTATTGTATTTTTCAACAAAACCTATCGAGAAACTCAGAATAAAAACTTAGAATAAAAACTCAGCATAACCGCATGAACAAATTCAGAACAGACCTGCCCGCTCACTGACAGCAGAATAAATCCTGATTTTAAAATCAGGATTTTTAATCAAAATATATATACAGAATTAGTAATTTATGTTAAAATAATTCAAATTATACAATAAAAAGCATTCATGAGGGAAATATGACCAATTAATGCTTTGGATAAGGCTGGAAAAACAGCAATTTCCTGAATCCGTGAAAATCAGCATTACCAAGTGAATTACTTCCGGCTTATAAAAAGCAGATATATCTTCACAGTATACGGCTTTTCATCATGGAATATATGCGGACTTTACATATTCTGGAATTAGACAAAAGAATTATGGAGGAGAAAGATGCAGAAAGAAAATAAAACGGGTATGAGCAGATGGGGGCTTAAAGCAAAGATTGTGAGTTTGAGCTGTCTAATTTGCTTATGTGTGGCGGTAGTGATTGGCGCCTTTAGTGTAGTCAATATGAACAAGGCTATTTTCAGCATTACACAAAACGAGCTGATTGTTCTGGCGGAGCAGGTGGCTGGCAGGATAAATGCGTCGCTGGATGAGGACTTCTCATACCTGCAGGCTCTTGCGACGGACGAACGGATTTATACGATGAAACAAGACGATACTGAAAAGAAGAAATATTTGTTATCACTTGCTGAGAAACGCGGCGTTGGCGACATTGGTGTGGCTGATCAATCCGGCAGGACGCTCACGGCAGATTTATCGACATATGCAGACGTGTCAGAGCGCGCCTATTTTATAAATGCGCTGGAGGGCAGAAATTATGTTTCTGATCCTTTAGAGGATTCCACAAAGCCCGGAGTCATGATTCTCATGATTTCCGTTCCGCTTTACGATGAGAATGGGCAGATTGCGGGCATTTTATATATGAAAAAGGATGGCATAGCACTTTCTGATATTACCAACCAGGTAACTTTTGGAGAGACGGGAAGCGCATTCATGATTAATTCAGAGGGGACAAATATTGCACACCCCAATAGTGAAAAAGTTATCAAGCAGGAAAATGCGTTCAACCTTGTTAAGGACAACCCAAACCTGCAAGGACTTGTAGATATGCTTCAGAGAGCAGTACAGGGTGGGAGCGGTTACGCGGAATACAGTTATGAAGGTGTGGAAAAGTGTGTGGGTTATGCGGAGCTGCCGGAATATAACTGGCATGTAGTTGTAAGCTCCAGCTATGATGAGTTGTACGGCGGTATCAAGCAGCTGATTATCAACATTGTGCTCATCTGTATTTTGGCGATTGTTCTATTCGGAGTGGTTTCATACTTTGTTGCAGGCAGAATTGTCAAGCCGCTTCTTGCAGTCAGGGATGAGCTGGCGTTTATTGCAAAGGGCAATTTCACCCGCCCTATACCGGAGAAGCTGCTTCGGGCAAAGGATGAGTCAGGTGAACTGGCAAATGGGCTGCGACAAATGCAGAGCGAGCTGCGTGGTATCATCTCAGCGGTAAAAGAAAGCTCAAGCGGTGTGTCAACTTATGCAGAGAAACAGAAAAAGGATATGGGGAAACTGATGTCAGATCTGGAGAATGTATCAGCGACGGTGCAGGAGATGGCAGCTTCGTCGGAGGAGACAGCGGCAACGGTTGAGCAAATATCCAATGTTGTGGTGGAAGCACAGGAGAAACTGGGAGATGTTGCCAAGCTTGCAGGTGAAGGCAGTCAGACCTCTCAGGAGATTAATCAGAGGGCTCGCGAGCTTGAAGAAGCAACCATACGCTCAAAGGAGAATGCAGTCAGCATTTACCAACAGTCTTTGACAACATTGCAGCAGGCGATTGCAGACGCGTCAAAGATTGATGAGATAAAGAGATTATCTGATACTATTCTCTCAATTACTTCACAGACGAACCTGTTATCATTGAATGCAAGTATCGAGGCGGCGAGAGCAGGAGAACTTGGCAGAGGCTTTTCCGTGGTAGCAGGTGAGATCGGTCATCTGGCGGAGGATTCTAAAACATCCGTCAGCCAAATTCAGAGGATTACAGATGAAGTGGTACATAGTGTTGAAAATCTAATCCGATGTGCGCAAGAGATTCTGAAGTTTATTGAAGAAACCGTTATGCAGGATTATGAGAACATGACACAGACAAGCAGACAATACAATGACGATGCGGACAAGATTCGTACAATAGCATCAAGCTTTGACAAATCGGCGGATCAGGTGCTTGGCACTATTCAATACATTGCAACTGCACTTAAGGATATCACGACTGCAACAGAGGAATCCGCAACAGGCATTACTCTGCTTGCCCAGAGCAGTACGGAGATCACGTCAAAGGCTGGCGGGGTTGTCGATCTGGCAAAGGAAACGGGAAAGAAGGTGTCCGGATTATCAGAAAAGGTATCATTTTTTGAAGTGTAGAAGGAGATGTAACATAAAAGACATATAAAAAGAGTAAATTCTTGTAATTTACTCTTTTTATTAAGGAAGAATCCTGTAAGAAAAATTCCCGCAACAGGTATTGCAGTTTTGCAACAGCAGATTGTGCTTGTGGAGGCAATCGAAAAATGGATTACTCCACTTAAAATGAATTTTTAGCCATACCTTAGTGATACTAAAATCTCATTCCCGGCATCCCGTCATGGATAACTCCATAAGATAGCCGCTTGCAGAATTAGATATATTGAACTGCGCTTCATCCAATTCATATAAATATGTACTAATTAAAATTGGATTGCCTGTTTTATCATTTTTATAGGATTGATTATCAAGCTTTCTTATACGTTGAAATCCGAGTCTTTCTAAAAGTTTCCATGATGATACATTCCGCACATCACAATCTCCATAAACTGCACGAACCCCCACTGACTCAAATAAATAATGAACAAGTGCATTGCCTGCCTCTGTTGCATAACCTTGTCCGCAATATCCAGGATTAAAATCATAATCTATACAATAATGTCCTTCATCATCAATCCAATAGCCAACACTTCCTATAACATTTCGTCTTGATTTTAATTCAGCAACAAGACGGTTATCCATATCCTGCCACTCAACAATAATGTTTCTCACCTGTTCTTCTGACATTGGATAAAAATCTTCGTATTTGCTAACTTGTTCATCAGAAAAATATTTTATTATATCCTCAAAATCTGTCACTCTATAATTTCTAATTAGTAACCTATCCGTTTCCAAAGTTATA
>CAMWJQ010000349.1 GCA_947174615.1 uncultured Lachnospiraceae bacterium | reverse complement strand
TTGCCATTTCGAGTATCATATGTAGAAAAGAATAGAAGAAAGATATAGACAACTTGGAAATTGTAGGGATAAAGAATGAAGAAATTTTTGAATAATATAAGAAGTGCCGAAAATCCAATACCTCTTAATAAACAAATTATAAACACTGTATGTATATTGTTTATTGGAATTATTTTGGGAACTTTTTCAAAGTTTTTAGACACTATGCCGGGAAACGAATTACCATTTATCTTTGAATTTTTAGACGTGAGCAATTTTTTGGGGCGTTTTGCTATATGGCTGCTGCTTGCTTTGTGTATCTCTATTTATAGCAATTCGTCCATGAGAGCGTCAATCAATGTATTTGTGTTTTTTGTGGGAATGGTTACAAGCTATTATTTATATTCAAGATTTGTAGCAGGATTTTTTCCGAGAAGTTATGCAATGATTTGGGCTGCTTTTACAGTTATTTCTCCCATATTGGCATTTATCTGTTGGTATGCAAGAGGAAAAAGCAAACTAGCGTTTATGTTATCAGCAATAATACTTGCCGTTTTGTTTAATACGACATTTGTTTATGGCAATAGTTATTTTGAAATGCGTTCAATCTTAGAATTGATAATATTCATTTGTGCGGTAGCGTTTTTGAAGCGAACGACTATAAAGGATACCATGATTATGTTTGTATTAAGTGTTGGTATAGCATTTGCTCTTGATTTTGTAGTACCATTTCATCTTGGATAAACAGCTTCTGGTTTATCTAATCAACCATTACCATAATCAGAACTGAATAAGTAATATAACACAGCGTCAGAGCGTATAGAAAAATCTATGCGCTCTATTTTTATGTAAAGAAGCAGAGAATATGGCAGAAACCAAAAACGAGCGACAGCCCCACAGTTTCAAACAGAAGTTTGAGAACACCACTTACACCGTCAAGGTGCATTTCAGTAAAGACACTGATAAAACCTTTAAAGACAAAGTGCAAAAGCTGATTATCAATGAGTGCCTTTTCTCCTCCTCACGGGATATTTCAAGCAGTCTGTCATAGGTTGTGGGATAAGAGGCTAACTCTTGGGAGCAGACTCGGACGCCCTGTCCGCTTCGCTTTCAGAAGGTGTATCCAAAGTATCAGTTGCACCATGATTCTGCTTTCTCGCCCAGTGGATTCCGTCTTCCACAAGTATCAGCCCCGCATGAGCCTTCCGGATATATTCTTCCGGCGCAAAGGAAACGCCCCATGCCCGGATTTTTCTTAACTTTTAATCAGAATTTAATGGTAAAATCAGGTATTCCAATTGTACTGTTTCCTCGGTAAACCTTGTCACTCTTGATGGTAAAAGCAGGTTGCCCGATTGTGCTGTTTCCTTGATAGATTTTCATACAAATCTCCTGCATTTTTCAATCTTTAATTCTCTTCCTGATATTTTTTTAAGACAGCCGCCAGTTCCGCTAAGGCAGCCATCACATCTATCGCTCGGACAGGTCCCATTGATTCACATTCTTCGGCAAGTTCATCTGCCTTGTGCTCCGGCAGGACAGAAAAAAGTTTCTTTTTTGCGGGACTAGACAAACCTTTTAACGCAATCGGAATATCGTTCTTCTCACGTTCTTTGATTACTTTTTTCAGGACCTTCGCATCCGCCTGCTCGATTTTTTCCTCCAATAGTTCTTTGACAACCAAAATTCCACCATCTTCAAAGTTCGGGCTGCTAGCAAGCAGATGTTCTCTAGGCGCAGGCTTGGATTCCTGTGGAAATTGTTTCTTGTATGTCTCGTATTGTTCTGCCGCCCCATCAGGCAGACATGCCACAAGAAGACATTCCAACAGATGCTGCGGCGTGCCGCTCTGGATTCTTATGACAGCGTAAATCATCAAAAAATACAGCATGGCATTGTCGCCCTGAAGATTTTTTGCAAAGTAATGGGAAGTGAGAAGCTCCGTCACATCTTCAGAATCAATGCCGTCAACCACAAATGTAAGCGACGACTGCACATCCTGATAAAATATGGTTTTCAGAGGAAGCTTCCCCGCGGCTTCCTCCAATGCAAGTAATCCCTCTTTTCTTGCTGTATTATTTAATTCGAGCATAAGATGGATCATGTCGAAAAAGCGTTCATAAGGCTCTTCCCATTTTACTTTTGAAAATGCATCTTTTCTTGCTTCATAAAGCAGCATACTGTTGTTCTTTTGATTTTCCATTCAATTCTCCCCCTTTCAGAGACTTTCGTTGTATTATAAGCGTACTGTTGTCTGGTTTTTTATCCATTTTACTGTAAATCTGCCATACTCTCCATTCGTATGCCTGATTTCTTTGGCAGAAAATTCATTCAAATCCTCATCAGACATTTTCAAAGACTCCATCAGTTCCCTAAATTTGGCTTCCTCTTTTTTCACTTTTTTCGTTATTTTTTTTGAGCACATCAAATCCTGAAAAGATATCTCATTTTCGCTTCCGTCAGGATAACGGATTATGGCGGGACTGTCATCGTCAAGCCATTTGAACGGTTTATCCTTTGCATAAACACCAGAACCTTTTCTCAAATCAAGCTGCACCGCAATTTCCGGGTAAGCGTCCCGAAAATAAAAAGGGAAATGCTCTTTTTTCATATATGCAAGATATGCATTCTCTCTGTACAGCCATGCAAGACGATAAAGCTTAGTACACAGCAATGACTCGCTTACATCGATCATCAATTTCCTGTCTGAATCTGTGGATATCTGCGGCTCACAGATATGAACATCAGCCGATGCCCACTGATTCTTCATCGGCGCAAGACATTCATAATAACCGTCAAAAGCAACACAGCTTTGCTCAACCTCCCGTACAGCTATCTTTGTTTCCCCACGCAATGCAGTTACCTGATAATAATTACATCCATTTAGGTATCCATAATTAAAAATATCACCCTCCTGCACACCATATTTGTTTTTGACTTCTTTCTTTCCCACATGATTCCCCCTTCATTTTTTCCGATTTCTTTCTAATCCGTATGGAATTGTCAATGTTCGTTATATTTTATGAACAAAGTATAACACAGACATTCAATATTTAAAGACAATATTGTGTCACCCACCTTAAAAACAAATCACTGCCACTTTCTTTATACATAAAATATTTTTTCATCCTCCAAGCGGATACAGGCGAGCCTTGCTTCCAAATTCCTGTTCCGGAACACGCAGCCACAGTCAATATCATAAAAAGCACAGTCCTTTCCGGCATCGTAATAACGGAATACATTCCCGGCATTATAGGCAAAACTTTCCCTGACGGTAGTCGGGGTGTGTCCGGCGATGATGGTGCTGTGCGCCGCGCCGCCTGATTGAAGGCTTTCTTCCCTTGCATATAGAAAAAATTGCTCTAAACTGTCAAACCGTCCGCCAGTATTCTGCAAGCTATCAGCATATCCTGCATGAACAACAATATAATTTCTGTCCGCAATCTTTGATTCCCAATGATAGGGCATCTGGCGGATCACTTCAGCCCACCCGCACAAGTCATACAGCGTAACATGGTTTTGCCCTAACAGCTTTTCTATCGTGCCGTAAAGGTCAAAATACACAATGGACAGCTTCTTTTGGCGCAGCAAATATTTCACGGATTCGTATAACGCCACCGTATCCATATGGGAAGAAAAATCCGTATTCAATTCTTCTATGAGGTCAACCGATTGCATCAGATTTACATTGGATACAAATTCTTCCTCATGGTTTCCACGCAGAAGCAGGACATTGGGCGGACACTGTTCCAGCCACCTTAACATCTCATAGCTTTGCTTTCCCCTATCGATATAATCCCCCGCCAGAATCAAGTTGTCGGATCCTGAAAAGCGGATTTTTTCGAGCATGGAGAGGAACTCATTGCAGCATCCGTGGATGTCGCTGATAACATATGTACTCATTTCGCTTCTCCTCCATACTCCTTTATCCTTCTAGAGAATTTGCCCTACACAGCCTTCTGCATCCACGTTAATTACTACATCTCCGAACTCTCTGCACTTCCATGCATCATTGATAACATACGCCAATGCCCGCGTTGCTGTTTCTCCATTGCAGGCATTGGGTGCCTTATGAACCCCGGCTTTTCTCATGTTTTTTTACGGAAGCAAAAATAATTTATGCAGTTTATTCCATTTTTTCCATACATGCCTTTAAAATAGCACCGACAGAATCCCATAATTTTCGTCGTTCATCATTTTCTAAACCGGCCTTAAAACTTTCATATTGTTTTCCATTTTCGCAATAATCCTTTAATATCATAGTTTTTTCTTCAGGAAGTTTTAAATTACCATCGTTTAATGACAAATACAAGTAATCTAATTCTTGTATCTCCCTGACTTTTTCTTCATTTAGTTGCGCATCTGCTAAATTTCTTTTGAATCCTTCAAAAGAATAAGCATATTTTTTGCGGTCCAGTAAATTTCCGCCTGTCAGTTCGACAATCTTATTGTAAAAATCAATCAAAGACTTTGCACCACTCCTCACCGCTTGTTTCATCCTGCATTCCTGTTCATCGCTAAAACTGTCATTTGTGGTTTTTAATTCAACAAGAACCAGTTTTGCATCTTCAACGCATACTAAAT
>CAMWJQ010000348.1 GCA_947174615.1 uncultured Lachnospiraceae bacterium | reverse complement strand
CTGCTCTGCCCTCTGCTTTCTCTTTATTCAGCAGTCTTTCAAATGAACTACACATACCCTTCTCATCTCCTTTTTTTAACTGATCTATCAATTCTCCTCGTTCTTTTTCATTCAGTTCTCGTATGACATTAGAAAACCATGTAATCCATTCATTCACATCGTTTGGTTCCATTGCTCTGATTCGATGCATCAGCTCTGCAATGCCGTCTGTCCATTCCTGTCTTGTACGTTTCTTGTCTGCAAGGAAGATGTTGTCTATCAGCGTATTTGAATTACTGATTTGTGATTCTGTGAGTTTATTGACGGATACAAGTGCATATTCAAAATCTACAACGTATTTTCCAAACAGCTCTGCATGGTCTATCATCTGGCTGAAGCTGCACGATGCAGTCCAGTTTCGTTCGCCGTTATGCAGTACGATCGGCATGATGGCTGGAAGCCTGTAATCCTTGCGCTTGCGTTCATTTTCATCACAGTTTTTGAAGTAATCAATCCAGATTGCTGTCATATATACCAACAGCCGAAACGGCATGGTGAAATCATTGTAGCTTTGAAGCTCAAGCAGGAAGAACAGGTATACGATTCCGTTCTTTGTATGCACCTTGTAGACTAAATCTGATTCATACGTATCAAACTGGTCTGTAATAAATTCCTTGTCAATCAGTTCCAAATCCTTTTCTTCAAGTGCCATCATCCATTGAAGTCCAATGTACTTTTGGATAAAGTCAAGGAAATTTTTCTTGATTGAAAATATTCTCTTATAACCCTTGTCATGCGGGTTGTCAAGTTCTTTTTTCTGTGTGGTTTCTTTATCTTGTCTATCCATTTCGTTTGTCAATCTCCTGATTCCGGTGTAGTGGTCAAGCAGTTTTGTAACACTTAGGAACTTTAGGTGCAACACAGTCTTTCATCAATATACGCCATATATCCTTTCCGATTCACTTCCTCTTTATGCTCCTGATACCAGAGATAGGACTCCAGAAGCCCTTCTTCCAGCGGAATCGTATCGCTGATCAGTGTTCTCTGCCGCGTCACATCGAGCTGATATTCATAGTCATGAAAACAAAAGTATTCCCGCTGGTTGATGTCTTGATGCACCTGTGCAAATTCGACCGTGCGTCCTGCAGCGCGATAGCAAAGCTTCACCCACTCACGGACAGAGACACACTCCTCATTGCCGACATTATAAATGCGCTCTGACGGATGAAGCTCCAAGATCGCCTCGATACATCTGCACAAATCACGCACATGAAAAAACTGTAACTTCATCCTGCCGCTTCCAGGCAGGTAAAATGTACGCCCGCCGTCCGCACAGTCAAATACAAACGCCTCTCTGTATATATTGTTCATCGGTCCATAGAGGTAGGGCGGGCGGAGGATATATGCATCAGGGACCTTATTCAAAAGAGCCGTCTCCGCTTGTATTTTATTGACACCATACACACCCCAGTATTTATTTTCGCCTGTCTGCTGTGTTTCCAAAAAAGGCGGCGGCAGTGTCTCGGGATAAACAGCGCCGGAACTAATCAGCACATAATCCTGAAACTGCCTGTTTAACGTCCCCATCCCGTCAAGCAGATCATTGACATCCTTCCCTGTGTACGCAGTGACATCCAGAACTGCATCAAATGACTGCTGTTTCAGAATATCCCCCACATGATGCCTGTCTGCCTCAATCAGTGTAGTCTGCGACGGCTGGGGATGCTGGTTTCTGTTGAGCACAGACACCTCATCGCCCTTTTGGGCAAAATATTCTGCGATAAATCTGCTCACAAATACCGTTCCGCCTGTGACCAATAACTTTCTCATATGCATTCATCCTCTCACCATACTCTTATGAGCGCTTTTAAAAAAACTCCGCCTCTGCATCCGGTTTAAAGTGCTGATCCAGCCACTTTGCCACACCGTCATTTTCATTGCTGTCAATGATGCCGTCCGCGGCTGCCTTCAGCTCATCAACTGCATTTTCCACCGCATAGCACGCGTCGGAAATCTCAAACATTGGAATGTCATTGATGGCATCGCCAAATGAAATCACCTTGTCACAGCCCCGGATTTCCTTTAACTTGCGGATTGCATTTGCTTTTGTAGCCCCGACTGGCATAATCTCGCAGAGATATTCAGGTCTGTACAATTCCTGCTGAATTGTGCAGCGGAATCTCCTATCCTTCACAAAAATGTCATAAATAGGTATCAGTTCATCCCTTGTGCCAATGCATGTAAAATAAAAAATCTCTCCTTCATACAGCTGCGCATCATTTTCCGCAGGACGGAGCCGCCTGTCTCCTTTTCGCAGACTTAGATATCTTTTCACCCCGTCGTTCTCATGCACAGGATTCCAAGAAACCTTTTCCACGTCATCTATGAATGAATAGACAAGCGGACTAATGTCATAGGATCGAATCAAATCCGCCGCATACGCCATTTCCTCGCTGCTGAACTGTTCACGGGACAGGATCTCGCCCGTTGCCGGCTCAAAGATAAATGCGCCGTTATATGCTATGACAGGGATTTTCGTCGATAAACCCTGTGTCACGACTGAAGCAGACACCAGCGACCTTGCGGTCGCATAGGTAAACTGCATTCCTCTGTTGACAAGTCTGTTGATGATTTCGACACTCCTCTCGCTGACACGGTCGTTTTTGTTCAGCAATGTGCCGTCCAAATCTGTCACATATAAAATTTTTTCCATTCGTATTTTTTCCATGATATTCCTGCCCCTTCGTCCGCTGATCAACATGATTCGCGCGTCCAGCTTCGAGTCTGCCGCAGCATATATACTATTTTCGCTAATTGCCCTGTACAGCCAGCGTCCTGCGCTACCCTCTGATGGGCGCAAGTGTAAACTGATTCACAGCGTTCTGTGTTACCTTGTGCCGGGCGCAAGTGTAAACTGATTCACAAGCTGCTTTAAGCTGGCTGCCTCGGCAGACAACTGTTCACTGGCAGCCGCGCCTTCCTCGGCGGTGGCGCTGTTACTCTGTACAACGTCCGCGATCTGATTGATACCTTCCGATACCTGCCCGACTGCACTGGACTGTTCATTGGATACCGAAGCGATCTCATCAATCGAATCCACCATAGACTGAATACTGCGCACCACCTCCTGCAAAACCTCTGCCGTACTGTTGGCAATCTTCGTGCCTGTATGAACTGCATCTGTAGAATTACCTATGAGTATGGAAGTATTTTGGGCAGCTTCCGCAGATTTGCCAGCCAGAGAGCGCACTTCTTCCGCGACAACAGCAAATCCTTTTCCGGCGCTTCCTGCCCGCGCCGCTTCCACAGATGCATTCAAAGCCAGTATATTTGTCTGGAATGCAATGTCATCAATCGTTTTCAGAATTTTTTCGATCTGGTCAGAGCTGTCTTGAATCTTATTCATTGCCACCACCAAATCCTGCATCTTCTCATTGCACAGAGAGACCTCTTTTCCGGTCTGATGCGTCTTTTTGCGGACATCCATTGCCCCGTTCGCCGTGTTTTTTGCCTGCTCGTTAATCTCGCTGAGCCGCGCTGCCAGTTCCTGTACAGCGCTTGCCTGTTCCGTGGTGCCCTGACTGAGCGTCTGAGCGCTGGAGGACAACTGTGTGCTGGCAGCTGCCACCTGTTGTGCAGAATTATTCACCTGATGCATGGCATTGCTCAATTCACGCTTCATATGACGCATGGACTCTAAAATATTACGGAAACTTCCGACATACGCCTCCTCATGTTTGGTGTGGACATCAAAATTTTGATTTGCCATTTCTGTCAGCATATAGCCCATATCATGAATGACCATTCCCAGCCCTTCGACCAAAGAAGCCGTCGAATTTGCAAGCATCCCTGTCTCATCCTTGGTGGTAACTCTGGGTATTGGTGTTTCCAGATCCCCCTTCACAAGCTGCTTCATCCGCTCCGCGCAGGCTTTCATCGGTCTGCTGATATGAGCAGCCAGCACCAGTGCGACAATGACAGATGCCACGATAGACATGGCGATCACCACAAGATTAATTACCATGGCATCGCGTGTGGAAGCCAGATAATTTAATTGCGGTGCAGTGACTGCGATGCTCCATCCATCCGTATCATTTACAGGCGCATAGGCTGTAAACATTTTTTCATCGCCGCTTATGTAACTCCCGAAACCATTTTTACCCTGACGCATATTGGCATGGATTGCCGCGAGCTCTCCAAGCGCTGGATTGGTCTGCGCCTCGGCTTCTATATTCTGGACAGTGATTGTGTCCAGCGTAATGTCAGCGATCGTGTCGCCGGATTTATTGATCATGTACGCCCTGCTGTTCTCGCCAATCTGAATGGATGATACAATGTCATTCAAAAATGTCTCGCGCGGAACAAAGTATACAACACCATCGATCGCAGTCCCGTAAACCCCGTCTGTATAGTGCGGCGCCGCAACCATGATGGATAACTCCCCTGTGATCTTGCTTACTAGCGGCTCCGATACAAATATATTGCCCTGCATGGCCTGCTGTACCTACTCACGGTATGAATAATCCTTTCCGTCAACGCCACTTCGTCCGTTCCTGCCAATAAAATTTCCGCGTTGAAAATCATGCATGGAAA
>CAMWJQ010000347.1 GCA_947174615.1 uncultured Lachnospiraceae bacterium | reverse complement strand
ATCCAGCGGATTTCTCTGTTTGTAATTGCAAGCGTTTTCCGATCGTCCTCCTCTCCGCATTGTGTCAGATAACCCGTTGTGTAGAGCAGACTCCAAAGGTTTTCAATACCAGCATCTAAATCCCGGTATGTCAGTTCCTGATGAATCGTCTTTTGAATACTGCCTCCAGCGATCAAAAGTTCGATCTCGTCCCGTGTTGCCGCATTTGCCAGCCCCACAAATTTTCGAATAATATCATTACTGCTTGTGTTCACCCAATAATTCTTTGGTCTGGCAGAGGGATCCATCTTGACAGCATGACAATAGCTAACCACATCCCACGGACAATAAATTTCCAGACTGCCAAACCGATAACCGTCATACCATTCCTTTATTACGTCAGCGCTGTCCATCCATCCGTAAAATTCCAGCAGCTCTCTGACCTCTGTGTCCGTAAATCCAAAGTATTTATTGTACGCTGTATCCTTTACTGTAAAAACATTAAAATTATTTAATCCAGTAAATATGCTTTCCTTTGTCACACGCAGGCATCCTGTCAGGATCGCACAGTAGAGATTGTCGTTTGTCTTAAAAGCACTGCCAAACAAAACTCTCATCAACTCCACCATCTCGTCATAGTACCCTGACTGGTATGCTTTCTCAAGTGGTACATCATATTCATCTATTAATATTATTGTTTTCTTTCCGTGATGCCTGTATAATAATTGTGACAGGATCTTTAGACTGTTCTTTAAAATCTCGTCCTCCATTGTAAAAATGCCTTTTCTATTTTTGTCTGTGAGCACCCTGTACTGCTCCTGCTCCGCCTTTGACAGACTGTCGCTCTGTGACAAAAATTCAAACCGCAAAGCCTCAGTTCCTATGAGGTCACGCAGCATTCCCTTCGCCTCATCAAACGTTCTCCCCGTTGCGCCCTTCAGCGTGACAGAAACCACCGGAAAACGTCCCATATATGTCTCAAAAAGTTCTTTTTCCCTAGAGATTTCAAGTCCATCAAAGAGTGTACCGTCACTGCCAGCCTCAAAAAAATATTTCATCATACTCATAATCAGCGTCTTGCCAAACCGCCGTGGACGCGTAAATAAATTAACCTTCCCAAAATTTTCCAGAAAGTCCTTTATCATTCCGGTCTTATCGACATAGTAAAAACCCTCTGTGCGCATTTCCTGAAAATTTTCAATCCCCATAGGAAGCCTTGTCTGCATCATCCCACCTCTTTCTCTGGAACAGTTCTTTATCAATAGTATAGCACACCTTTTTCGTATGTGTACACCTCATTTTCAATGACAGAACACACTCCATAATAACGTTTTCATAATCCAAGAATACGCAGGACAGCCCGCGACAAGGCAGTAAAAGTCACAGCTCACTGATCGTCTCTGTAATCTCCATCTTATCAATCCGCTTTGCGGGCGCATACACCGCTGCAGCACAGGACAGTGCAAAAATTACGGTGACAGTCACAAGCGGCTCGATCGGAATTTCCCACGCTCCGCCAAAGTGTTCATAGACAAGCTTATTCATAATGATCCGATGGAGGAAAAGCCCTCCCACACACCCGATGAAAAGACCGCACACCGCGTAAGCCACCGCCTCCGCCGCAATCATCTTTGTCATCTGGCGCACACTCATGCCGACGGCTCGCATCGAGCCGTACTGCCGTATCCGCGCCGACACGCTCATAGAAATGCTGTTCATAATGTTAAAAATCGTAATCAGCGCGATGATTGCCAGAAATCCATATGCTGCCGTCTGAAATATGCCGAATGTAGAAGCGTTCTCCTTGTTCTCCTCACGCCGATCTGCAAACTCATTTTCGCCGGCAATTGCACGAAGTTTGTCAACGGTTTCTTTTGAAGCATCCTTTGTAAGCTGTGCATTCAGAATCATGTAATCCTTCTCGCCCGTGATGCGCTCAAATGTTTCTTCCGTGCAGACCAGTGCCGGGCGCCCCTCCGTTCCGATTCCTGCTGAAACGACACACACAACATCCAATTCTGTGTCCATTATTTTAATTTTATCGCCGGCATCCAGACGGCTGTCCCTATTAAAAATAGTCAGCACATTGTTTGTATCTCCATCTATGGCGTTCATACTGCCGCTGACGACTAGATTCTTTGTCCATCGGAACATGTACTCATCATAGGAAACCAAATCAATGCTGCCTTCATTTCCATTAATCAAAGCCGGAATATTGTACGCTATCGCACATCCGAAAACCGCTTCCACATCAGGAAGGCTGCTCATCTCATCCTTCATGCTCCTGGGAATCGTGTTTGTACTATCCACTGCGGCGACGGAAATATCAGGATTTAATTCACCCTCCTGTGGAAGCAGTCGATTGGCAAAGTCGAGCAGCGCATAAAAGGACAGAAACAAAACCACCGTAAAAGCGAAAGATAATGACATCAGTGTCATATTTTTCTTAGAGGAAACCGCGTGATACACACCAAGGGCGCTCTCCACCCTGAAAAGACGAGTGTTTGCAGCATGGGACACCGCTTTTGACGTCTCCATGCTGCCTGTCACCGCCGCCACGGGAGAGACATTCGCCGCGCGCCGCGCCGGAGTGTGCGCTGCCAGCAATACAGATATCACACCCACCAAGATTCCGCTCACAATGCCGAGCGCACTGAATCGGAATGTTAATTCGCTGAACTCGCCGCCAATCATATTTTGAAAGACAACACACAAAATCCATGTCGCTGCAAGGCTGAGCGCCAAGCCAAAAGGAATCGCTGTCTTACACCAATTCAGTGCTTCCAGACGAACAAACTTCATAACCTGCTTCCTGCTGGCGCCAATGCAGCGCATCATGCCAAAAAACTTTGTCCGCTGCGAGACACTGCTGTTCATACAGCTGGAAATCATCAGCACGCCGGCAGTCAAAACCAAGACAAACACAACTGCCGCAAGCGGATAGAACCCATTGACACTCTGGTTGCTGCTGGCGCCTGTCATGGCAACGGCAGCCAGATTCTCCTCAATACGCCCATCCGACAGATCATACCTTTCTTTCACATCCGCAATCGCCTTTTTCAGATTTGTTCCCTGCACAAAGCGGACAACATAGCATGGCATACACGGCTCCCCATTTACTTTTAGTATGTTGTCCAACACTTTCGGACGTAAATACGCACAGACACCATCGTACTTGTTGTTGTATTTCTCCATTTCGTCCAGACAAAATCCCGTCACGGTGAAATCAAATGCCCCCTTTGGCGTCTGAATGGCAACGCTGTCCCCAATCCGGACCCCAAGCCTCTCCTTTGCTGCCGTGTTGAGCATAACCTCATGATCCTTCTGCGGATAGTCTCCTTCCTGCGCATAGTCTCGGATATCATTCACATATGTCTGCTCTGTCCCATACATAATGACCCGCCTGTCGCCAATCCGATAGCCCTCGTAAAGCTCCTCTCCAAATGCACAATACCACGCCGATACAGACACATCACTGCGCCCTGCAATCTGCGCTGCCTCCTCCACGGACAAACCAGTTATCACAATGTGATGACTGCCGTGTTTTTTGAGCATTGCCTGCTCCTCACTCTTTGTCATAACCTCCGCCATCGAAAAGACCGTTGTCACCAGAAACACCGACAGCACAATACACAGCAGTGTCAGTCGATTCTGTTTCCTGCGCGTTTTTGCGGCAATCGGAATCAAATCCAGATAGCTTTTCATCACAATACACTTCATGCCGAACACCTCCCCAGATCGCTCAGCATGCCGTCCGACACCTGCAATACCCTGTCGGCAGTCTGCGCAATACTGCGGTTATGGGTAATCATGATTATCGTCTGCTCATATTTCTTCGACGTTCCTCTCAGAAGGGCAATCACCTCCCTGCTGTTTTGTGTGTCGAGATTTCCTGTCGGTTCATCGGCAAGGATCAGCGACGGTCGTGTAATCAGCGCCCGCCCGATCGCCACACGCTGCTGCTGCCCGCCTGAAAGCTGGCTTGGCAGATGATTCCGCCGTTCTTTGAGATTCAGCACCGCAAGAAGCTCCTCCAAATACTGCTGGTCCGGTTTCTGATAGTCAAGCAGCAGCGGAAAAATAATATTCTGCTCCACCGTCAATTCAGGAATCAGATTAAACGCCTGAAAAATAAATCCGATATTGCGGCGCCGGAAAATCGTGAGCTTCCTCTCCTTCATGGAAAACGTATCTCTGCCATCAATCAGCACTTTGCCCGATGTGGGTGTGTCCAGTGCCCCAATCATGTTTAACAGCGTGCTCTTGCCGGAGCCGGACTCACCGACAATCGCCACATACTCTCCCTTCTGAACGGAAAAGCTGACGTTTTTTAGCGCATACACTGCCGCCTCACCGCTGCCGTACGTTTTACATATTTTCTGAATTTCCAATAGATTCATCTGTAAACACCTCTCTTATAAAATTCTGTACAAGACAAAGCTGTATGTACTACACATTGTTCTATGCGTCAGTACGCTCTCCCCTGCACAATGACAGGATAACATCCAAATCCTACAGTCAGGCTTCATTTTGGTTACAATTTTGTAGGAATTAAAAAATTGAGGTCAAACGTTGTCCCTTCACCAAGCCAGCTGTCCAA
>CAMWJQ010000346.1 GCA_947174615.1 uncultured Lachnospiraceae bacterium | reverse complement strand
AACCTACCCAGTCATATGTACCAAAGCCTTTGAAATTCGTAAAACTGTAGATGACACCGCGAATCAGCGGAATCGTGTTGAAGCAGACAAACAATGCCAAAATTGGAATCGTAATCAGCAAAAACGTCCTTTTTCTCTCATTTTTCATAGTCCCACACCCCTTCTCTTAATTTCCATGCGTTTTTTCGTATTCCTGTACCAGACGAATGATGTCTCTGTTATAGCGCAGCCAGTCCGTGTCAAATTTCTGCAAAAATGCGTCTACATCTTTCTGAATCAGGAACGTCTGAATCTGTGCATCGACTGCCATCTCCGATGGATAATAATGATCTTGATAGTCCGTCATTCTTCCCTCTGCAATGTGCTGGTTCATGCCATCCAGCATGGGTGACAATGTGAAATTTCCCTCCTTGCAGGGAATCGCAATCTGTGCGTCAATATACTGCTGAAGATTCTCCTCCGCGAGCAGGAAGTCCAGAACCTTGTATGCCGCCTCCTTGTTCTTGCAGTCTGCCATCACGCAGAACTGAAGGTCAATACCAGAGTTCAGCGTATTTTTTGCGGCATCATCATTTGCAGGCATCACGAATGAATCAATGTTCAAATCAGGATTCACCGACAAGATCTGTGGAATCGCATAGCTTCCAATGGGATACATCGCAGCCTCCCCCCGCGCAAAGGCTGTGCAGGCGTCATTGTAGCTGTACGCAAACGGGTCCTCCACACTGTATTGCAAAAGATCAAGATATTTCTCCGACACCTCGCGGTACTCTGTTGCAAAGTTCGTCTCCCCCCTGTTTACCTGCTTTGTCACATCGGCAGGCGCAAGGCTGACCGCCATTGCATTCCATGGTGCAAGACACGTCCACGTGTCCTTGAATCCAAAGTAAAAAGGCAGGATTCCCTCTGACTGAATCTGTGTGCAAAGCGCCTGCATCTCCGCCCATGTCTGCGGAATCTGCCAGCCGTGCTCCTCAAACATCGTCCTGTTGTACAGCACGCCTGCCGCATTTGCCACATAGGGAACTGCATAGGTCCCCTCTGTCGGAACAAGCTCTAACGCCTCGTCAATATCGCGGTATGCCTGATTGATGTCCTGCAAGCCCGCATAGTCCGAAACATCCGCCAAGATCTCCGCATCTACAAAATAGGAGTAATTGATATCCCCTCCGATTCCTATGATATCAGGATAGTCCTCGCGGATAAACCGTGTTTTCAGAATCGTCATCGCATCATTGGGAGAACTGATTTTCAACTGAATATCATCATGCTGCGCGTTGAACTTCTCTTCCACCATCGCAAAGTAACTTGCTGCTTCGGGCTTGTACTGGACAATCTCAATTTTTGTCTTGCCACTGTCGTTTGAAGATGCACAGCCCTGAATGCCTGCCGCCGCTGCGATACAGCAAAATGCTATTCCTAAGTGCCTTACTGCTTTTCCTTTCATTCTATTTTTTCCTCCTTTTTCTTGATAAATATACTTTAACATACCTTTATGCTATCGTAAATGGCATGATTTTGTCACTTTTATACCTTAATGTCGCTTAATGAAATTTAGCTTGAAGTCATCTAGCATTTTGATATATACTAATCTATATTTGTATAATATGTATATGAATCTCTGTTTTAGGAATATTTAGCTGAACACATTGTCACATCTATCATTAAAATATGAGAAAGGAATTATCTTTATGAGCGAAGTGATTTTTTCTATTTTTCCAAGTGAGAATTTTATTGATTTAGGATTGTACCAGTTTGGCTGGGAGAAATGCGACCCGTCGCACTCGTTTGGTCCCGCAGCAAGAAACCACTATCTATTTCACTATTGCATTTCCGGCACTGGCATTTTGTACGCCAACAATGCAAAAGGCGAATCCATCCCCTATTCAATCAAGAGTGGGCAGGGTTTTATGTGCTTTCCAAACCAGATCAATATGTATATTGCCGACCATGAGCTTCCGTGGGAATATGTGTGGATTGAGTTTGACGGACTCCGCGCGAAGGAGACAATCGAGCTGACTGGACTGAGTGTGGACCAGCCGATCTATAAGGCGCGTTATAAAGATTTGGCTGACTTAATGAAATCGGAAATGCTCTACATTGTCAGCCATAGGGAGGAATCTCCCTTTCACTTGATCGGGCATCTCTATCTGTTTATTGACAGCCTCATGCGCTCATGCAGCCTGACGAGACTCAACAGCGGAAATGGACTGCGTGATTTTTATATCCGCGAGGCTGTCTCCTTTATCGAACAGAATTTTCAGAATGCAATATCTGTGGAGGATATCGCGGCTTCCTGCGGCTTAAACCGGAGCTACTTCGGAAAAATTTTTCATGAAAATATGGGAAAGCCGCCACAGGAATTTCTGATTTCCTATCGTATGACAAAGGCTGCGGAACTTCTGAAGCTTACGAACCTGTCCATCTCCGATATCAGCAACGCTGTCGGCTATCCAAACCAGCTGCACTTTTCGCGCGCGTTCAAAAACGTGTACGGTGTCTCACCCAGGCAATGGCGATATGAACATCATACTTTATCACAGGAATAGACGAGCGGTGTACAGACAGATCGAGCATATTAATGTCTGCTGACAAAATAAACATCAGGCAAAATGATAGGATACTCCTGTCCGTTCGTCGAATCTGTCCATCCAACCACAAAGCGCACGCTGGCGCTCTCCATCACATAGCCCTGCCTTTGATTCTCCTCAATATCTCCCAAAAACTTTTTGGAAAAACGCACAATCTGTACGGATTTACCGTCCTGCACCACAGAAAGCCCAGACGCATTTGCCAAGAGCTTCGTACCACAGCGTATTCTCTGGATGAGATCTTTCTTATCCTTAAAAAAACCAAGATGTACGTCCCAGTGTGTAAGTTGAATCAGGATTTCCTCAGGGCGCGCATACAGCGTACTATCCACCTGCGCCCTCACGTTTCCTGTGATAAATCGGTCGAAGTCTTTGTTGTTATAATAGAGATACAAGTCCTTTTTCGCCCTCGTCATTCCCACGTACAGCAGACGCTTGCGCTCGTCCGTGTCAAACGATACATGGTCCAGCATCATGACCACCTCATCGAACTCTCTGCCCTTTGACTTGTGCATGGTAGAGACGACCACATCTTGATGGTCCTCTATAAAAAAATCCTCAATGCTGGATTCATGTAAAAATACCTCCAAATCCGAGCGGTACTTGCGTTTGTTCGCCAAGGCAAACGCTTCCAAAATAGCAAGACAAAGTGCGAGATTGCTGCTGTCTTTGTAAACCTTAGCCATTCTGTCCTTTGCTGCCTCCCACAGCTCCTGTGGAATAACGGGTGTCGGCAGCTCATTGGTAACCTTTTTCATAAAAAAGCGCAGCTCAATCATGTTGTATAGATCAAATCCGTCATTGGACTGAATCAGCTTTGCCCGAACGCCTTTTTTCTTTAGAAGTCCCACGACGCGCAGCGCCTCGTCGTTCGTGTTTGTGAGAATGCACACACTTCCTCTGTCCCGCACCCTGACCGCCTTTGCCGCCACAGGCTCCTCAAGATTTCTGCTGGCGCACTGTATCAGCTCTACTACACCTGCCGCCCCATCCTGTACGGCAGCAATCGGCGCGCTCTTCATCCTGTGCGAGAGCTGCCGCACAAACTGATTGGCAAACGCTACAATATTGCCTGCGCTTCTATAATTGTCCAGCAGCTCATATTTTTTCGCATTGTCCCGCGCTAAAAACTCCTCAAAATAGCGGGAGCTCGACCCACGAAACTCATAAATGTTCTGGTCGTCATCCCCCACCGCAATCACGCGCAGATCATCATTGCGCTCGATCAGGGCACTGACAAGCCTGTACTCGTTCTCATCCATGTCCTGTGCCTCATCAATCACGAGCACTGTCTTTGTAATCCGCCCGATTTCTACATCGCCGTTTGCAATCATCCGTGACGCTTCCTGCACCACCGTCTTAGCGCTCTCAAGATTTCCCATTCGACCAATTAAGTCAAAACAATACGAATGAAATGTTTTGATTTCTATAAATCCCGCCGCATTTCCGATTAATTCATACAGGCGTCTGCGAAACTCTGTCGCTGCCGCCCGCGAGAACGTCACCATCAATAGCTGCTCATGCTTCACATCCTCCAGCAGCATCAGCGAGGCAAGCTTGTGCACGAGAACTTTTGTCTTCCCGCTCCCCGGTCCTGCTGCCACCACGATATACTTAGACACATCATTGTCGATGATCTCCCGCTGCACGTCGGACAGCTCCGCAAAGAGCTTATTATACTTTTCGGGCGTGATATTTCTGTTAATCTCATTTTTTCGGTTTCCCTTAAAGTACTTGGCAATAAACAGTTTGTAGTCCATCTGGAAATACTCGTTTACAAACTGCAATGCCTCATCATAATTCCTAACCATCATATTTGCAAACTCACCCACAATATGAATCTGCTGCATCTTTTGTTTATAATATGCATTCAGACTTTTATAGTCGTCTGCCTTATAGCGGATTTTGTTGTCCAGCTCAAGCCGTGTAATCTGCATTCCACTGTACAGCACGAGAAAACCGCCCTCTAATTTCATGGCATCAATCTTAGACAGATATAGGAG
>CAMWJQ010000345.1 GCA_947174615.1 uncultured Lachnospiraceae bacterium | reverse complement strand
AAGCGGACGGTGCGGCGGCAGAGGATGAAGGAGCAGAAGCGGACGGTGCGGCGGCAGAGGATGAAGGAGCAGAAGCGGACGGTGCGGCGGCTGACGCAGGAGATTCGGCTGACACAACGGCAGAAATTGTGATTCCCAAGGGAAATATGGTGGATGTTGATGTGATCGACCTTGCGCTGCACGCGGAGACAACAGGCGATCGTATGCCAGTGTATGCGTATGAAAATCCTTTTCGGGGAAAAGATACCTCAAAGGGCGCGGTGATTGAGTTTTATGCAAAACCGACATGGGATGTGCATGTGCTTGGAACAATTTTTGCAATCAATGGTTCCGGGGCGTATGATGGAAAGCTTTACTTTACGCCGGGTTCGTATTTGGGATTTAACAGTGAAGGGTTTGGCGGGTTCTATGATGCGAACCTATTCAATTATAACATTGTCACGGACTATATCAAGGATGGCGCAATGATTCGTATCGAACTGCTTCCGGATGGCTTTGCAGTCTATGCAGATGATGTGCTGTGCTATGATCAGACGATTCTGGACAATCCGCAGGCGGCAGACGGCGACTTTACGCCGAGCTCTGATTTCAGCGGCGTCCTGACATGGCTTTCGGGAGCGGAGGCATTGTACTTTGGATATGGGTCATGGTGGAATACGGTTTCTGACATCGCAAATATTGAACTGTCGCGTGTAAGCTTTCGTCTGGCTGACGGCACAGTGCTGATGGACCGCTTACAGGCGGACAAAGATTTGGTGGAATCGCTTGGCGGCAGTGTGGCAGCCGTGGCGGCAGATACGCAGACAGAACTAAAACTCGCAGATGTGGATGTTGAGATTTTTGATATGAATTCAGTTGCATATCAGGGAAGCTCTGTGCTGCCTTTGATGTTGGCTGTCGTGGTGATTGTCGCACTAGGAGCGCTGGTGACAATTGTATTGGTGTGCAGACCGCGGACATATGAGTAGAGTAAGGAGCTGAGAGTCCATATTTATTATAGACGAGGTCGAAATTGTCTGGATAGGACAGCATATTTATGCCGGTCTGGGAAGGGAATCAGCAGGAACGAATACGGTGTGTATCTATTATCAAAAAATGACGCGCTTTATTCGAGATAGGCAGAATGCCATGAATGACATAATATCCGGGGAGGGGGAGCGGTTCAGGAAATCTTAATTCCTGACTGCTCTGCAAACTCCTGCCGCCTGCGCATCAATTCCTGCTGCTTTTCTGCGGGCAGCGCCTTGAAAATATCCTCATAATCCAGATCCATCAGCGGCTCATCTTCGAGTGCAATCTTAAAAAGCTGTGCATTGAGCCAGTCTGTCCATAAATCATTAAAAAGTGCAGCGCTTTCTGTGTAACAATATGCTTCGTCAAATCCATAAATATCATTATAATACATTAGGCGCACGTAGCCATATCGCCCGGCATCCGCCACCATAATATCAATATCTTCATTTTCAAGTTCTGCAAAGGCTTCCTTGACTTTGCGGCATTTTTCACGTTCTTCATCACTGATATACACTATATGTTTCATTGTATTCCCCATTTCTTTTTGAATCTTGTAATGAATTCCCCTGTTTTATTTATTATAGTCTGCCGTTGCTATGCCGTCAACAAAAACTTTGCCGTCATTTTGACGGTATCGTTCCTTTTCTCACCCACGCCAAAGTAGTGGGAATCATGCGCCAAATTGATGCACTTTATCAATTTGTGTGCAAAATCTGTTATAATTCACACCTCAATAACTCATACGCTGATAAAAACTGGTGTTGGTGTGAATTGTAACATGGTATCATGCTGCGCATATTTCAACGAATGGACTGCTTTTAGTCCCATTATATCACAAATATTTCATAAAATAAACAAAAAAGGACCGATTTTGGTTCGAATTTTTAATGCATAATTTTATATCGAAAGGTGTGGTATTATGGAACAAAAGATAAAGCAGGATACTTATGGCACGATCGGTCTGAACATTCGCAGGATTCGGCTGTCAAAGGGAATCGGACAGATCGAGCTGGTCAGAATGATGAATCTGCAGGGGATTCCAATCACGAGAGAGTGTCTTGGCAAAATTGAGCGGGGTGTGCAGCATGTCCAGCTGCAGCAGTTGAGGGCGATCAAGGATTCGCTGGATACGACGTATGACAAGCTGTTGGATTAGGGACCTAGAGTATTTTTTAGGCTTGCGTTCGCTGGCAGGGTAGCATATAATAATAGCATCGAGACCGAAATTCTTCTTTGAAATACGAAAGGACGAAACGATGCAGATTCAGATACAATGTTGCGGTATTGTCTTAATGATGGTACTATTTTATTTTTACATACGCCAGAAACGGATTGCTCTGAAAACGCAGCGGGCATTTCTGGGGGTTTTTGGCGCGACTTTTGCGTGTATATTACTGGATGTTTTCTCAATAGGCGTGATTGAATACCGACATGTGCTGTCGGAGGCGTTTGCAAAGTTTGTGGCAAAGAGCTATCTGGTTTCCCTGCTCGGTGTGGCGCTCAGTGCATTGTCTTATATGTGCGTTGATATTTATGCGAAGCAGAAGGTCTATTGGCAGCAGATGCGAAAGTATCTGATCTTGACCGCAGTGGGAGCCATTGGCACTTATGCGGCGCCGCTTTATTATCAGTACAGTGCGGATGGGACAAAGGTAGAGTACACCTATGGTCCGAGTGTGTATGTGACATATGGCATGGCGCTCATCTTCTTCGTGCGAATCTTTTATCTGCTGCGCAGGGAGAAGGCAAAGATTAATCCCAGACGGCGTGAGGCAGTCTGTATCTGGCTGTTGGTCTGGATTGTGGCGTCGCAGATTCAGTTTATGTACACAGATATTTTGATCGTGGGATATGCGGGGTCTATTGGGATTATGGTTCTTTACCTCAAGCTGGAAAATCCAGAGACGAATCTTGACAGGAACACAGGGTTGTTCAACAGCGGCGCACTGTATCAGTACGCAAAGCAGTTTTTTGTAAAGGAGCAGGATTTTCCTGTGCTGGTGCTGATTTTTGGGAATAGCGCCTATCAGAATGTACAGATGGAAAAACGGGCGCTTGTGCGGATGGAGATTATCGAGTATCTGCTAAAAATACAAGATGCGCTTGTCTTTAAGAATGCAGAGGATGAGTATTTTGTGCTGTTTGCGGACCTTAATATGGCGGAGGAGAGCGTTCAGAAGATTCGAAGTCGTTTTCGTTCCGGATGGGGCGTGGATGATGCGAGCATCGTGCATCCGTACTGGATGTATCTGCCGCATGCCAATGTCGTGGATTCCGTTGAAAATCTGCTGTATTTCATTCGTTATGTGCGTCAGAACACAAAGACGTTCTCGGAGACGGACTTTCTCTGCATTGGGAAGGAACGCGTTGAGCAGATGTACAGGGAGCGTGAGACAGAGCAGCTTATTATAGAAGCGATCGAGCATGACCGCGTGGAAGTTTTTTACCAGCCAATATTTTCGACAAGCGAACAGCGCATTACGTCGGCGGAGGCTCTGGTGCGGATTCGTGACAGAGAAGGGAACATTGTACCGCCGGGGATCTTTATCGAGATTGCGGAGGAGAGCGGCATGATTTTGAGACTCGGTGAGATCGTGTTTGAAAAGGTATGTCAGTTTATCAAGCGATATTCGCTGGAGCGCTATGGACTGCATTACATAGAAGTGAATCTCTCTGTAGTGCAGTGTTCCTATGAGGATTTGGCGAAGGACTATATCGGTATCATGAAAAAGTACAAGGTGGCTCCTGAGAAAATCAATCTGGAAATTACAGAATCAGCATCCACCAATGCCAAAAAGACGCTGCTTGGCAATATGGAGGAGCTGATGGAGTACGGCGTGAAATTTTCTTTGGACGATTTTGGCACAGGACAGTCGAATCTAAACTATATTGTGGACATGCCCGTAGATCTCGTCAAATTCGACAGAAGCATGACGAACTCCTATTTTGAAAATGGGAAAGCGCGGTATGTCATGGAAGCTGCAATCCACATGATTCATGGGATGAATCTGGAAATCGTATCGGAGGGCATCGAGACTGCAGAGCAGTTTAAGACGATGGAGGAGCTGGGCATCAGCCACATACAGGGATATTATTTCTCAAAGCCGCTGCCGGAGGAGGAATTTATACAGTATCTGGAAACAAAAAATCCGGGAAAAGGAGTGGATGAGCATTCCCGGATTATATGAAAGAAACGGTTTACGCTTCTTTGAGCCATGCCATCCCGGGATAAAGTTTGCCAGTCCGCGCGTAGTATTCAACGCAGTCGGCGGCAAGCTTTGGGTCATGCATGGTGTATTTCTTGAGGATGACAGACTGCCTGTCTCCGGGCACCATCGGAGACTCCTCGTCGGAATCAAGATAATCCGGGTCAAAGCATGAACAGAAGTAACCGTCTGGAGAAGTGTCCCCTACGACATACTGCAGGGCAATCCAGCGGTCGTCAATCTCGACCTGAAAATATTCCTCCTCTAGCGCCGTTTCGATATCGTCACTGGGACAGAGAAAGACCGAAACATTGTCGGCACGTTGGATCTTCCGGACTAATTTTTTTAAGGCCGCTTCTGTGAGCTTTTCACCGT
>CAMWJQ010000344.1 GCA_947174615.1 uncultured Lachnospiraceae bacterium | reverse complement strand
CGCCCCCTCGTACGGGCTCGTGGGCTGGTATCTGTTTATAAGAGACAGGATATAGACATGGGAAAAGGAGTCAGCGGATGAATAGAAAGAACGCGACAGTGATTGTTCTGGTCATGGCGGCTTTGTCTTTATTATTTGCAGCATGTATAACAGACAGCAAGAGAAATAAAAAGATCAAAGAATTTACAGCATTTTTCGATGTTCGCGGGGAAGAGATTGATGAGGATAATGAAATCAGGGAGCTGATCGCGCAGAAGATTGGCGCGCGGTGCATGGAGCAGTGGCTTTCAGGAAAATCTGCGGAAGATGCGATCGCGTCCTTTATCGCGAGCGGAGAGTATACGGATTTTATCGCGGGGGGTGTGACACTCTATGAAGCAGGTGCATTGATACCGCTTGATGTGTACTGGGATGATTATCCGAATATCAAAAATTTTCTGACAGCGGAACAGTGGGACAGATTTCGTCAGTCAGATGGGCATATTTATTGGATGCCGCAGTTTGGCATCGTGCACGGAAAGACGACGGAGGTGCTGCACGAGGGCGAGGCATTCTGGATACAGACGAGAGTGCTTAAGTGGGCAGGGTATCCGGAAATCCGAACGCTGGATGAATACTTTGACCTGCTCGAAGCATATGTGGCAGCCAATCCTGTGATGGAAAACCCGTCTCGTCCCGGAGAGATGATAGAGAACATTCCGTTTACGATACTCTGTGATGACTGGCGGTATTTCTGTCTGGAAAATCCGCCCCAATTTCTTGACGGATATCCTAATGACGGCAGTTGTATGGTGAATACAGATACGCTTACAGTGCAGGACTACAATACGACAAAGACTGCAAAACGATATTTTCACAAACTAAATGAGGAGTACAATAAAGGAATTGTCGATCAGGAATTTTTTACACAGAGTTATCAGGAGTATCTCGGGAAGCTTGCCAGCGGCAGGGTGCTTGGCATGGTGGATCAGTGGTGGCAGTTTGCCTATTCTGTCAACAGTTCGTTGGAAAGACTGACAGAGCAGGGATGCGGATATGTGCCGCTGCCGATTACCATTGACAGAAGTGTCACAAATCAGTGGCATGTAAGGCGGGGAACGGAGCTGAGCGCCGCTGACGGCATTGCCATCACAGTGAGCTGTGAGGATGTGGAGGGAGCAATGCAGTTTCTCAATGATATTTTGGACGAGGAGATTTTGAAGCTCAGATATTGGGGCATTGAGGGAGTGGATTATGATGTCGATGCAAACGGCGTTTTTTACAGGACGCCAGAACAGAGAGAAGCATCGAGGAATACGGAGTACAGCAATGCACACTATTGTATGTACGCTTACTTTCCGCGGCTCGAGGGGATGTTCAGCGATGGGATAAATGCTTTTTCACCGGAGTATCAGGAGGATGAGTTTCTGAACGCGCTGGTTTCTGATGTGCGGGAGTGTCTGGCGGCATACGGGTGCAGGACGTATGTGGATATGTTGGGAACGAATGACGAGCCTGGACCATGGTTTCCGATGTATTCCCATTCCGAGATGCTGACACAGGAATCAGAGGCAGGAAGCGTGTGGGACCAGATGAAAAGTATCAAAAACGAATATCTGCCGCGGGTTATCATGACAACAGATTTTGATTCAATGTGGCAGGAGTATATGGAAAGCTATAATGCGTGCCATCCTGAGATTTTTTTTGAGGAAATGCAGCGGGAACTGGAACGCAGGATACAGCTTGCCGATTGATCAGGCTATTGCGTATGCGATAGCCTTTTTTGAAGGATTTTTACAGAGGGGGAGATAAAAAGGATGCAATTGGAAGCAGTACAGGAAAGATATAGAAATATAGAATTAAAACGGGGATACAAAGCCCGGAGAGAACACAATCCAGTCATGACACAGCGGTTTGGCGCAGATCCTTATGTGTTGGTGTATGATGGCAGGGTTTATCTGTATATGACAGGAGATACCTTTATCTACGATGAGGACGGAGCTGTGTCAGAGAATGTATATTCTCAGATAGATACCATCAATATCCTGTCATCGGAAGATCTGGTGAACTGGACAGACCACGGTGTTGTGTATGCAGCGGGCAGTAACGGCGCTGCAAAATGGGGCAGGAATGCATGGGCGCCTGCGGCAGTCTGTCGGGAGATTGACGGCAAGACCAAGTTTTTTCTGTATTTTGCAAACGGTGGGGACGGCATCGCGGTGCTTGAGGCAGACAGCCCTGTAGGACCTTTTTCTGACAGGCTGGGCAAACCGTTAATTTCAAGGCAGACGCCAACATGCAGTGATGTCACATGGCTGTTTGATCCGGCGGTGCTGGTAGATGACGATGGGGAGGCGTATATTTATTTTGGCGGTGGGATTCCCAGCGCAGAGATGGCAGCCAATCCGGGAACCGCAAGAGTGGCGAGACTTGGAAAGGATATGCAGAGTCTGCAGGGAGATCCGGTTGTGATTGCGGATGTCCCGTATCTTTTTGAGGACTCCGGCATCAACAAGATAAACGGCAGATATTATTATTCTTATTGTTCCAATTTTTCCATACCGGAAGATCAGGTGCAGAAGCTTGGATTTGACAAGGGTGAGATTATCGTTATGATAGGCAGGCATCCGATGGGACCATTTGAACTGGCTGGTTCGATACTGAAGAATCCCAGCTGTTTTTTCGGTCTGGAGGGGAATAATCATCACTGTATGTTTTGTTTTCATGAACAGTGGTATATCGCATATCATACAAGGATACTCGAGGAGAGGATGGGAATCCTGCAGAATTACAGGAGCACAAGCATTGATCGCGTGCAGATAGATGAGAGCGGCTGCATTCGTAGGATACAGGCGACAAGAGAGGGCGCGGCACAAACAAAACCGATTGATCCATACCGCAGGAACAAGGCGGTTATGATGGCGTCGATGGGGGGCGTCACCACGACACAATACGGCGAAAGCGCTGTAAGCTGTGGTTCCGGGGAGATGATTCTCACTGGGATCTCCGACGGAAGCTGGGTGGGATTATGCGGCGTTGATTTTGGAGAAAAGACAGTACAATGTCTGGAAATGACTGTGCGCGGCACAGGCAGTGGTTATGTAAAGGTATGCCTGGACAGTCTGCAGGGAGAGGAACTATGTATTGTAAAACTCACGCCTGACGGTATCCACAGGACGACGGTATGTACAGCAGCAATAAATAAAAAGTTAAAAGAGATTCATGATCTTTATTTTGTATTTCTGGGAGAGGGATATGAAGTGTATGATTGGAGGTTTGTATGAAGAAGCAGTATCGCAATGTATTTGCAGAGATGGGAATCGATTCGGAACAGATTGAAAAGCGCCTTTTGGAAATCCGGAATTTTTATTTCTATGGAAAAGAGGACGAGCGTGTTTACTATACGGCGGGAAATGACATGGCATATATCATGGATACAGGAAACAATGACGCCCGCACCGAAGGGATGTCCTACGGGATGATGCTCTGTGTGCAGTTGGATATGCATGCGGAGTTTGACCGGCTCTGGAAGTGGGCAAAAACATATATGTGGATGCCGGACGGGGAAAATGAAGGGTATTTCGCATGGTCCTGTCAGACGGACGGAACTAGAAATGCGGACAGCCCTGCACCGGACGGGGAAGAATTTTTTGCGATGGCGCTGTTCTTTGCATCGCACAGATGGGGAGACAGGGAGGGGATTTTCAATTATTCCCGCGAGGCACAAGAGATTCTGCGCGCATGCCTTCACAAAGGAGAAAACGGCAGACCCGGAACGCCGATGTGGAATCAGGAGAACTATCAGATTTTATTTGTGCCGGGATGTGACTTCACAGATCCGTCCTACCATCTGCCGCATTTTTATGAGTTGTTTGCGCTGTGGGCATACGAGGAGGACAGGGGATTCTGGGCGCGTGCAGCGCTCGAGAGCCGCAGGTATCTTGCAGTCGCCTGTCATCCAAAGACGGGATTCTCGGCAGAGTATGCGGAGTTTGACGGCAGTCCGATGCACAGGAAGCTTCCATGGACCGATGAGAGGCATGACTGGTTCTACAGTGATTCCTACCGCACGGCGGCAAACATCGGATTAGACTACGAGTGGTTTGGAATGGATGAGGGGCAGTGTCAGGCAGCGCAGGCAATACAGGAATATCTGATAGAGGACAGCAGGGAGGATACATACCATATCTATGAGACAGACGGAAGTATTGCGGGGGAGCAGGCGCTTCATCCGGTAGCAATCTCGGCGACTGTGGCGATGTCTGTGCTCGCAGCATCCACAGAGTACAGCAGGGAGTGGGTGGAGAGATTCTGGAATCTGCCCATGCGCACAGGGAACAGAAGGTACTACGATAATTGTTTATATTTCTTCGCATTTCTTGCACTGAGTGGGAAGTATAGAATCTGGTAATGATTAAAACAGGAAGCATGCTTCCTGTTTTTTTGCGTTGTACTGTATACATTGTGAACTTCCATAAAAAATTAGGATATGATATTTAGTTTGACAGGTTTCAGGAGGGAGTCAAAAGTTTAAAATGTAAATACAAGTTTATCATGCGTTAGTAATATTTCACAAATATGAAGGAGGGAAAGTATGCAAAAGTACAAAAGCAAAAAAATCATAGCATTGTTCCTGTCAGG
>CAMWJQ010000343.1 GCA_947174615.1 uncultured Lachnospiraceae bacterium | reverse complement strand
CTCATGCTCACCTACATGAAACAGACACAGACTGCAAGACTTTGCCCCGTTTGATTGATTCGTAACATTCACGCGCTCATCTACCCTGATTGCCCCGTTCTCCAAAAACTTTCCGGGTCGTACCGAAAAACCCGCAACTTCATCTGTCGGCGGATAATATTTTCTCTCTAGCCCCGAACCGATATACCTCATACTTAAAATCCTCCATTGAAACAGTGTTAACAGCTCCTGAACGAACAGTTACCTGCCAGTGTATATATAATTGATTTTACATGATTTTACATTCCGACGCAATGCCCGAAATTATTTTATACTTTTAAGCAAAAATTTGTCGAGAATTGGCTTTTCTTTTATTGGTTTTTTATGCCAATACACTTTTTTGCTTTATTTCACTGTACCTTATTCGTGTATTATTGTTCAATTCAGCAGCAAGATTATGCAATATGCACACAATAGTCCATATGCTGATTTCCAGTAATTCATGCCATGTCACACTGCCTCTTTATCATCATTGCCACATTATTCGTACCCTAATCAAAACCAGAGAGAAAAAAGGTGCACGCGCGCATAAAATAAGCTCTCCGGCAATGATACCATGCGCCAGAGAGCTCTGATCTTCTACTTTCTTCACTACTTCAAATCCTGCATACGAATGCCGTCCATATCATCAAAAGCCTGATTCTCTCCCACCATGCCCCATATAAATGTATAAGCGCGGCTGCCGCTGCCCGCATGGATCGACCAGCTTGGCGAGATCACCGCCTGCTCATTGCGCACCACGATATGTCTCGTCTCCTGCGGCTCTCCCATATAATGCATCACAAACGCATCCTCTGGCATCTCAAAGTACAGATAGACCTCCATGCGCCTGTCATGTGTATGGCACGGCATCGTATTCCACACACTGCCCGGCTTGAGCGCTGTCATTCCCATCACAAGCTGGCAGCTCTCCACCTGTCCGGGGAGTATGTACTTGTTAATTACCCTGTGGTTTGATTCCTCCAGACAGCCAAGTTCCACCTTGTTCTCATCCTTAATGATGACGACATCCTCTGAGGCTTCCCCTTGAAGCTTAATCAGCTTTGTGGGATAAGCGGTGTGTGCCGGTGCACTGTTTAAATAAAATCTCGCCGGATTTTTCGGGTCGGAAGATTCGAAGGTGATTTCCTTAGCGCCCATGCCGATATACATGCCTTCCTTCAATCCAACCTCGTACCGTCTGCCGTCCACAGTGATGCTTCCGGCTGGTCCGATGTTGATCACGCCAAGCTCACGCCGCTGACAGAAATATTCTGCGCGAAGCTCATCCCCCGCAGTCAGTGCAATCGGCTCTACAGGCACCGCGGAGCCTGTAATAATGCGGTCAATATGACTGTACACAAGCTTGATCTCACCTGTGTGGAACAGATCGTCGATCAGAAATTCTTCGCGAAGTCTCTCTGTAGTGTAATTTTTTACATCCTTGGGTGAAGCTGCTGTTCTTAATTCCATAATGATACCTTCCTTTTCTTAATTAAATACATTTCATACAAAAAAACAAACAAAGTTGGTGATATATGAGCGGTTATACGCCTATGTAAGTACTTACATTTTATCTTGGCAATTCTTGATATTCAATAGGCTAAATTCTTCTTTTATATGTAATTTTTGCTTGCTTTCCTTATACTTTCATAGTAAACTAAATTTAATGGTAGCACTTTCATGCCTTGTTACATTTTTTGACGCTGCCGGAAAGGAGCCCCTCATGACCATATATGATATTTCTGAAAAGGCTGGTGTATCCATCGCAACGGTTTCGCGCGTGCTCAACGGCGCTGGCAATGTGAGCGCACAGACACGCCAGAAGGTTCTCTCTGTCATAGAGGCATGCGGCTACACACCCAACGCTTTTGCAAGAGGTCTCGGCTTAAACTCCATGAATACCATCGGCATCCTGTGCGCTGACTCGTCCGATCTGTATCAAGCGAACGCGATCTATCATATCGAGCGTGAATTGAGGCAAAACAACTACAACTGTATCCTGTGCTGCACTGGCTACGGGCTTGAGGACAAGCAAAAATACCTAAATCTCCTCGTCAACAAAAAGGTGGACAGCGTGATTCTTGTAGGCTCTGCCTTCATCGCGGACAACGACGCTGAAAACGATTACATCCGTGAAGCAACCAAGGAAATTCCAGTACTTTTATTAAATGCTGATTTTGATTTTGAGAACGTTTACTGCGCGCTCTGCGATGATTTTAAGTCCGCCCTGCAGGCTACCACTGGTCTCATCGAGAGCGGCGTCGAAGATATTCTTTTTTTATATGACTCCAAGACCCACTCCGCGCTGCGAAAACTATCCGGCTATCAGAGCGCCCTGACGCAGAAGGGACTTCCTCTGCGGACAGAATATATGCAGTATTTTCCCGGAAATCATGCAGATCTTCCGTCCATTGCGGATTTCCTGTCATCTATTGACCCTGCTGTCCAGTACAGGGCGGTGGTGGCTGCCGATGACAACCTTGCCATCGGCGCCGTCAAATTTGCGCACAAAAAAGGTCTGTCCATCCCGAATGAATTATCTATCATAGGGTACAATAACTCCATCCTCAGCACCTGCTGCGAGCCAGAACTCACAACGGTTGACAATCGTCTGGAATCTCTTTGCCACCATATCGTCAATACATTGATTGGTATCCTAAACGGTCAAGAAATGCCCCAGAAGGTCATCTTCTCCGGGGAGCTGGTCAAAAGAGGAACTACTTTATAAAAGAGGAACTACTTTTTATCAATACGAGGAGGAATCATCATGAAAGCTTTTATGGACCAGGACTTTTTGCTCCAGACCAGGACAGCGAGCGATCTATTTCACAAGTATGCGGAAAAGACGCCTATATTGGACTATCACTGTCATATCAATCCTGCTGAAATCGCAGACAACCGCAGGTTTGATAATATTACGCAGGTTTGGCTTGGCGGTGATCACTACAAATGGCGCTTTATGCGCTCCTGTGGTGTGGATGAGGCATTCATCACCGGCGATGCGCCTGACAAGGAAAAATTTTACAAATGGGCAGCATGTGTCGGCAAGGCGATCGGCAACCCGCTCTACCACTGGACACATTTAGAACTACAGCGCTATTTCGGCTATACGGGCACGCTCAACAAGAACACTGCCGAGGAAGTGTGGACGCTGTGCAATGCAAAGCTCGGGGAGAACAATATGCGTGCGCGTGATCTAATCAATCGTTCCAATGTCACTTTGCTCTGCACGACTGACGACCCTGCGGACGCTCTCGAATATCACCAAAAAATAGCTGCCGATGACACCTTTGATGTAAAAGTGCTTCCAGCATGGAGACCAGACAGGGCAATGAATATCGAAAAGCCCGATTTTATGGAATACCTTACAAAACTCGCCGCAGTGAGTCAAAAATCCATTCATTCTTTTGCAGACTTAAAAATAGCGCTGCGCAGCCGGCTTGACTTCTTCGCTTCCATGGGCTGCTGCGTATCTGACCACGGACTCGAGTATGTCATGTATCAGCCTGCCTCTGACGAGGAGATCGAAGCCATCTTTGCGAAGAGAATGAATGGTACCTCAGTCACACGGCTTGAGGCGTTACAGTACAAGACTGCGTTTATGCTGTATGTCGGCAGGGAATATCATCGCTTGAACTGGGTAATGCAGCTCCACTACGGATGCAAACGGGACAACAACACACTGCGCTATGCGCAATTAGGCGCCGACACCGGCTATGACTGCATCAACAATTACACCCCGTCTGCCGAGCTTGCCGACTTCCTCAATGCACTCAACAGGACAAACGAACTGCCAAAGACAATCCTCTACAGCCTGAATCCAAATGACAATCAGGCACTCGGGACTATCCTTGGCTGCTTCCAGGACGCCTCAGCATATGCAAAAATCCAGCAGGGCAGCGCATGGTGGTTCAACGATCACAAAACAGGAATGCTGGACCAAATGATCTCACTGGCAAACGTTGGAAATCTTTCGGGATTTGTAGGAATGCTGACAGACTCAAGGAGCTTTCTCTCCTACATCAGACATGAATATTTCAGACGTATTCTGTGCAATCTGATTGGAAATTGGGTTGAGGACGGCGAGTTTCCAGCTGACATGGAAATCCTTGAAGAGATAATAAAAGGGATTTCATATAATAATGCAGTGCGATATTTTGGATTTGATCTGGAGACTGTGTAATGTCCTGCACAGCCACTGCCAGCAAACTATGCCGCAGAGGCAGCGCTTTGGACGCTTCTGCGGCATTCACTTGCCCTTTCACAGTTTCAGCACTCTGCGGTCATAAGTCATAATGCCATTAATCTCCTCTTCTATATCGGTCAGTTGGGTATAGACCGATGCGCACAGCCCTTCTTTCTTCAACTCCTGAACCCTCCTGTCAAGCTCGTCATATGCGGCTTTCAACGCTTTCAGATCTCCCTGACTGCCATATCCAAAATACCGGTCAGAGTAGGTATGATCAGGCACCGCGAGAGATATCCCGCCAAACTCTGATATGACATACGGCTTTTTGCTCTTTTTGGTCACAAGCTCAAAGAAATAGATATGCTCGCTCTTTATATCGCGTGCGGCCTGATCATACCATCCGCTGTGTGCGTCTATAATG
>CAMWJQ010000342.1 GCA_947174615.1 uncultured Lachnospiraceae bacterium | reverse complement strand
GATTAAAAGGATACTCGATAAAATAATCAACGCCTGCCTTCTCAAAAATTATGCGTTTTTCTTCTATAGTAGAAAGCTCCTTGACTGGCGACTTGCAGAAAAATGCAGCGGGGGATGGCACGAAAGTAAATATAACGGACTTGAGACCTGTTTCCTGCTGCTGTCTCAACTGTACCAAGAGCTTTTGATGCCCTCTGTGAAAACCATCAAACTTCCCAATCGCTGCTACTGTCGGCTCTTCTATATTAAATTCTGTCGTATTCTCTATGATTTTCATGTTTGTTATCCCATTTTTGTCTATAAAAACATTTTAAATGGTTTCAATACTCCCTCATTTTTTACAAATACATACACTGCTTTGAACTCCCGCTTTCCATTATACACGCGAAGCATATCCCCGTCCTGCAAGGTTACAGGATGGGCAAAATCAAGCTGATGCAGATACAGCTTATTTCCATTCGAGAGAGTTCCCTCGAATGCACTTCTAATGGATGCCCCCTCGTATTCCATAAAAACACTGTCCGGTGCGGTGACATATTGATCATAATTTCCCTGCCGCACGAACGCTTCTACCTGTGCCAGTGTGACGGCATCCTCTATTCGAAAATTTCCGACTCTCGTGCGTTTCAAATACGCCATCGCAGCGCCGCAGCCAAGCTGTTCTCCGATATCAGCGCACAATGTTCGAATGTACGTACCTTTCGAGCAGCCTACCACAAACCGAACCTCTGGCACATTTATCTCTAAAATGCGAATATAAGCGATATCGACATGGCGTGGCTGCCGCTCTACTTCCTTGCCCTCTCTGGCAAGTTCATACAGCTTTTTCCCATTGATCTTCAATGCGGAGTACATCGGCGGAATCTGTTCATATCCGCCGACAAAGCGCATCATCGCGCGCTCGATGTCAGCTTCAATCACTGTCACCGCAGACTCGCTCAGAATTGTGCCGCTCAGATCTTGTGTGTCTGTCGTTATGCCAAGCCTCAGAACTGCCTCATACTCCTTACTTTTATCTGTCATCAAGTCACAAAGTTTTGTCGCACTGCCAAAACACACCGGAAGAACCCCGACTGCGTCAGGGTCCAGCGTTCCGGTGTGTCCTATTTTTTTCTGCTTTACAATCCCGCGGAGCTTCGCAACAACATCATGCGACGTGTAGCCAGCCTCCTTATAGATATTCATTATCCCATTGATCATTCCATATCCTCGTATTCCTTCATCTGAAGTTCAATCTGCTTCGAAATGTTATTGATCGCATCATGAAATGTTCCGTTAATATTGCATCCAGCCGCTCTTACATGACCGCCACCACCGAAAAAGGCGGCAACTTTACTGACATCCACATACTGGCAGGAGCGCAGACTTACCTTGTACTCAAGGTTCCCTACTTCATACATAAAAATAGCGCACTCGACCCCTTTGGTAATGCGAAGCTGATTGACGATTCCCTCTAAGTCCTTTGCGGTGGCATTATAAAAATCAAGCGTCTTTTTATCAATGGCGCTGACAATACATTTTCCTCCCATGAACATGATGCTCTCAAGAAGCGCTCTGCCCAAAAGCTGGTTCTGTGCATAAGTCTTTTCATAATAAGTCTCATCAATCAGCTTTGGGAAATCAAAATCGTATTCAATCAGCTCTGCGGCAATCCTAAGTGTCTCAGGCGATGTATTGGCGTATTTAAAAATACCTGTATCATGCGCAATGCCTATATAGACTGCCTTGGCAATCTCCTCGTCCATATACTGTTTCTCAAACAAATTATAGACAAGCTCTGCTGTGGAACTGAAACCGGGAATCACATAATTCACATCCCCGCATCCCCGCTCATTACTGATATGATGATCAATATTTATACGTTTTCCGGCATTGGCAAAAATCTCCTCCGCCTCGCCAAGTCTTGACTTCTCACAGTCAAGCGCAATAAATACATCCACCTTGCCATCAACAATATAAGAACTGTCAATCTCATCAAATCCCTTGATACACGCAAATACACATGATGGATCTTCCAGTGCCACCGTCACCTTTGCCTGCGGCAGCGCTTTTTTTAAATACAGATACATCGCCAGACACGAACCTGTACAATCCCCATCTGGTCTGATATGACCTGATATAAATATTTTCTTTGCATCTTTACATTCTTCTAACAACTGAAATTTTTCCATAATCATCACTACCCTTATACGAATCCCTTTGAGTTAATATTTTTCTATCCCTGTACATAATACACAAAAGTATCTGGGAAGTCAAATATTCCCAGATACTTTTTATTTTTTCTTCATGATTTTCGTGTTATTGATTTTCATCGACATGCCGCTCATCATCTTTGCGATTGATCTCATCAATTTTTTGGGACATAGACACCCCGTAAGCGATCGATTGATCCAGGATAAACCTGATCTCCGGCGTGTTCCGCAGATTGATCTTCTTTGCCAAAAGACTTCTGATATAGCCCTCTGCGCTCTTCAATCCCTCAATGGTATCCCTCTGAGAATCCTCGTCGCCCAAGACACTGACCCACGCTTTGCAGGTCTTTAGATCAGGCGCCACCTCCACAGACACAACCGATGTCATCGGATTGATCCGCGGATCTTTGATCTCACTTCGTAACACCTCAGCCAGAACACGATGCACTTCCCCGTTTACACGGGTATTTTTAACACTGTTCTTTCTCATTTTCCTGTTCTCCGTTATCGTTTAACTTTTTAATTCTATTGTTAATCATTTTACCGTGGTACTTCTACCGTGGTACCTCTACCATAATATAAGCTTCTACGATGTCCAGCTCCTGCATACTGTCAAAACCTTCGAATACAAGACCGCACTCAAAGCCTGCCTTAACTTCCTTGACGTCATCCTTAAAACGCTTGAGTGATGCTAGCTCACCTTCATAAATCTGATCGCCTTCACGCATAATTCGAATCTTGCATCCTCTCTGGAACATACCATCGAGAACGTAAGAGCCGGCAATATTGCCAACGGCTGATGCCTTAAAAATCTGCCGAACTTCTGCATGACCGATCACTTTCTCCTCAAATATAGGATCCAGCATTCCTTTCATCGCTGCCTCGATATCTTCAATCGCCTGATAGATCACCTTATACAATCTCACATCGACGCCCTCACGCTCCGCAGTCACCTTTGCCTGTGTGTCAGGACGCACGTTAAATCCAATAATAATCGCCTTTGATGCCGATGCAAGGCTGACATCGGACTCATTGATCGCACCGACACCGCCGTGGATACACTTTACAACAACCTCTTCATTTGACAGCTTCATGAGACTCTGCTTCACAGCCTCTACACTGCCTTGTACGTCTGCCTTGATAATCAGATTCAGTTCCTTCAGATTTCCTGCCTGAATCTGTGAGAACAGATCATCGAGGGACATCTTAGCCTTAGTATCCTCAAGAAGCTTTTCTTTATTCTGCGCCACGAAGGTCTCCGCATAATATTTTGCTTCCTTATCATTCTCGTGCGCAATAAATATTTCTCCGGCGTTTGGTACATCGCTGAGACCTAAGATTTCTACAGGAGTAGATGGACCTGCCTCTTTGACGCGTCGTCCCTTGTCATCTACCATCGCACGCACTTTGCCGCTCGCTGCACCTGCAGATACAAAATCGCCAACTTTTAAAGTACCCTTCTGCACCAGAATCGTAGCGACAGGTCCGCGCCCCTTATCCAGCTCTGCCTCGATCACAAGTCCTCTCGCGCGTCTGTTTGGGTTCGCTTTCAGTTCAAGTACTTCTGCTGTCAAAAGGATCATTTCGAGCAGCTGCTCAATACCTTCCCCACTCTTTGCAGATACAGGTACAAACACTGTACTTCCGCCCCAATCCTCTGCAATCAGACCATATTCTGTTAGCTCCTGCTTCACCCGCTCAATGTTTGCACCGGGCTTATCAATCTTGTTGACTGCGACAATGATCTCAATACCTGCAGCTTTCGCATGATTGATTGCCTCCACGGTCTGCGGCATGACGCCATCATCTGCTGCCACGACAAGGATTGCGATATCTGTCGAGTTTGCGCCACGCATACGCATCGCCGTAAATGCCTCGTGTCCCGGCGTATCAAGGAAAGTAATTTTCTGCCCATTTACATTGACGGTATACGCACCAATATGCTGTGTGATGCCTCCTGCCTCTTTGTCCGTCACGTTGGTCTTTCTGATCGCATCCAAAAGAGAGGTCTTACCATGGTCTACATGCCCCATTACACAGATAACAGGAGATCTCGGCACCATATCCTCTTGATTTTCATCCTCTTCTTTCAGGAGCTCCTCAATAACATCAACCTTCACTTCCTGCTCACAGATAATATCATACTCAATCGCAATATTCTCCGCCGTCTCATATGGAATTTCCTGATTGACAGTCACAATCTGTCCCTGTAAGAAAAGCTTCTTGACAATCGCGGATGGCTGTATCTTCATCTTGTCAGCCAGCTCTTTGATCGTGAGGCTCTCTGGCAGCGTGATAACTTTAATCTGCTCTTCAACCGCCTCTTCCGCTTTTTTCTCAGGCTTGATAAATTTACCAGGCTTATTCTTGCCCTTGATATTCTTAATATTCTCGCTATCCTCTTCATAGATCAGATCTTTGCGGTTCCGCTTATCTTTCTCC
>CAMWJQ010000341.1 GCA_947174615.1 uncultured Lachnospiraceae bacterium | reverse complement strand
CGCGCGGGGACAGCGCGTATTTCCCAAATCAGATCATAGTTCGGATATCATCAGAGCGCTAGAACAGACGGTCAGAAAAAGCGGCGTGACAGTGCTGTTGAATACAGAAGTAATAAAGATAAAGAATACTCCGCTCGAAGAGGACACCGAATGCGGGCAGGAAAAAAAGCAAAGCGGCAAAAAAAAGCAGAGATGCTGCGCGAAGGTGTCACAGATCGAGCTGTATGACAAGACGACAGGGAGACAGTCTGTGATGCAGACAGATAAGCTGATCGTAGCAACAGGCGGATGTTCTTATGTTCTGACAGGTTCAACAGGGGATGGATACCGCTTTGCAGCAGAATGTGGGCATCGTATTGTGCCGACAATGCCAGCACTGGTGCCGTTTGCTGTCAAGGAAAAGTGGTGCCATCAGTTACAGGGGCTTTCGCTCAAAAATGTGCAGGCATCTGTAGTGGTAGACGGAAAACAGATTTATTCAGATTTTGGAGAGCTGCTATTTACACACTATGGTGTCAGTGGTCCGTTGATTTTGAGTGCGAGCAGTCATTATGCCCACAAGGCATGTGTGGATGGCAATTGCAGACAGGAGGCGAAGCTGTTGATCGACTTAAAACCGGCGCTCACAAAAGAACAGCTTGACAAACGTGTTCTTAGAGAATTTGATGAAAATAAAAACAAACAGTTTAAAAATGTAATAAACAGCCTTTTTCCGGCAAAACTAATACCACTAATGCCTGTTCTTTCTGATATAAATCCTGACAAGCGGGTCAATGAGATTACGAAAGAAGAGCGTGAGCGTTTTGTGCAGACGATCAAACATGTGGAGCTTACGATTACAGGGCTGAGAGATTACAATGAAGCAGTGATTACAAAGGGTGGTGTGGCGACAAATGAAGTCTCTCCCTCCACAATGGAATCCAAACTTGTGAAAGGATTATATTTTGCAGGGGAAGTGCTGGACCTTGATGCGCTCACAGGTGGATTCAATCTTCAGATTGCGTGGTCCACAGGATATTTGGCAGGTTCAAGCGCAGCAGCGTCTTACGAGTGAAAAACCATATAAAAATAGTACATATTTTATAGATGTTAGGAGAAACTATTAAAATGAGTTATAGTATTGCTATAGATGGACCTGCGGGGGCAGGGAAAAGTACAATCGCGAAACTGATTGCAAAGAAAAAGGGATATATTTATGTGGACACAGGCGCGATGTACCGCGCGATGGCACTGTATTTTATCGAACAGGGAATTAGTGTTATCGAACAGGATAAAATCAGTGAGGCAGCAGCCGAGGTGGATGTGACGATCACTTATGAGAAGGGTGAACAGATCGTGTGGCTGAACGGCAGAAATGTAAACGGACTAATACGCACTGAGGAAGTCGGCAAGATGGCATCTGCAAGCAGCGGCAATAAGGATGTGCGCAAGAAACTGGTGGAATTACAGCAGGCGCTGACAAAGAAGGAAAATGTTGTCATGGATGGCAGAGATATAGGGACGTGTGTGTTACCGGGTGCCAATGTGAAGGTTTATCTGACCGCTGACAGCCATGTGAGAGCAGTGCGCCGTTATGAGGAATTGAAAGCAAAGGGGCAGGAATGTGACCTTGACGTGATAGAGAAAGATATTATAGACCGCGACTATCAGGATATGCATCGTGAACTCTCACCGCTAAAGCAGGCAGAGGATGCAGTGCTTGTGGATTCGTCCAATCTGACGATCGAGCAGGTGGCAGATGCTATCATACAATTATGTGATAAAGGAGCCGAGTGATGGAAGTGGTTGTTGCAAAATCCGCAGGATTTTGTTTTGGTGTAAAGCGGGCAGTAGACGCAGTATATGAGCAGTTGGAGACAGGAAAGACAATTCATACATACGGTCCGATCGTCCACAACGAAGAAGTGGTGAAAGCTTTGGAGGAACGAGGCGTAAAAGTGATCGAGGACGAAGAGGAACTTCGCTGTATGGAGCGTGAAACACTCAATCCCGAGGAAGGTACGATTATCATACGCGCACATGGAGTTCCGCGCAAAACGTATGATCTTATTCACGAAAGAGGGCTTGAGTGCATTGATGCAACTTGTCCGTTTGTCAGTCATATTCATCGTCTGCTCAACGGAAATTCTGCGAAAGGACGGCATATTATTATCATCGGAAATGAGCAGCATCCTGAGGTTATTGGTATTAAGGGGTGGGCGTCTGGACCTGTCTCTGTGATTGAGACAAAGGAGCAGGCGGAGGATTTTTTGACGAAAAAAAACGAAAAACTATTTATTGTGTCACAAACGACATTTAACTACAAGAAATTTCAAGATGTAGTTGAAATTTTTCGAAAAAAAGGTTATGATATAATTGTTGCGAATACTATATGCAATGCAACAGAAGAACGTCAGAAGGAAGCAGTCGATTTAGCTGCTAAGGCTGACGTGATGATTGTGATAGGTGGTACTCACAGTTCAAACACACGTAAGCTTTATGAGTTATGCAAAAGTGAATGTGAGAATACTTACTATATACAAACACTGGACGACCTGCAATTAGATTTACCTAATTCTGTAGAACTGGTGGGCATCACAGCGGGGGCTTCTACCCCAAACAAAATAATTGAGGAGGTTCAAAATTATGTCAGAATTAACTTTTGAACAAATGTTAGAAGAATCATTAAAAACTATTCATACAGGAGAGGTAATTGAAGGTACAGTCATTGACGTTAAGCCTGATGAAGCGATCCTTAACATCGGTTACAAGTCAGATGGTATTCTTACACGTAACGAGTACACCAATGAACCGAACGTTGACCTTACAGCAATCCTAAATCCTGGTGACAAGATGGAGGTTAAGGTTCTTAAAGTCAATGATGGGGAAGGACAGGTTCTCTTAACCTACAAGAGGCTTGCTGCCGACAGAGGCAACAAGCGGATCGAAGAAGCGTATAACAACAGAGAAGTGTTGACGGCAAAAGTATCGCAGGTATTGGACGGCGGCTTGAGTGTAGTGGTTGATGAAGTGAGGATCTTCATCCCTGCAAGTCTTGTTTCCGATATATATGAGAAAGATCTGAATAAGTATGCAGGTCAGGACATAGAATTTGTTATCAGTGAATATAATCCTAAGAGAAGAAGATATATTGGGGATCGCAAACAGCTTATTGTTGCTAAGAAGGCTGAGATGCAGAAAGAGTTATTTGCAAAGATCAGCGCAGGTGATGTTATTGAAGGTACGGTTAAGAACGTTACAGATTTTGGCGCATTTATCGACCTTGGCGGTGTAGATGGTCTGCTTCATATCTCAGAGATGTCATGGGGACGTGTTGAGAATCCTAAGAAGGTATTCAAAGTTGGAGAGACTTTGAAAGTATTGATTAAAGATATTGATGGAACAAAAGTTGCGTTGTCATTGAAGTTTGATGATTCAAATCCTTGGAAGAATGCATCGACGAAGTATGCAGTAGGTAAGGAAGTGACTGGTAAGGTTGCCAGAATGACAGACTTTGGCGCATTCGTGGAGCTTGAGCCGGGTATTGATGCATTGCTGCATGTTTCTCAGATTGCAAAAGAGCATATTGAGAAGCCGTCTGATGTTTTGTCTGTAGGACAGGAAGTGACCGCAAAAGTTGTTGATTTCAATGAGGAGGGCAAGAAGATCAGCCTCAGCATCAAGGCACTACTTGTGCCGGATACAGCGAAAGAGACAGCTCCTGTAGAGACAGCAGAGGATGATTCGGATGTTGTATCTGTGGATATCGATGCAGTGATTGCAAAACAGGAAGCAGAGGACGCTGAATAAAAATAGGTGTAAATATGGATATGATATCGGAGTGCTTCACTCTGGTATCATATTCGTTTATTCACGTGCATGTGATGATTATTAGTACATAATTAGGGAGTGTGCAAGGAAGAATAAAATAAGAGAAAGGGGAATACTCATGGCATTTGATTATGAATATTTCAAAAAAGAAGTTTTTGCACTGACCAAGATTGACTTGAATGCATACAAGGAAAAACAGATGAAGCGTCGAATAGATACCCTGATCGCAAAACATAAAGTGACAGGTTATGACAAGTTCGTCGCAAAGCTACGCGATGATAAGGTTGTTTTTGACGATTTTGTGAACTATCTTACCATCAATGTATCGGAATTTTATAGAAATCCTGAGCAATGGAGATTGATGGACAAAGAAATCATACCAGAGTTGATCGGTAGATTTGGTAAAAATCTGAAAATCTGGAGTGCAGCGTGCTCTACAGGAGATGAGCCGTATTCCCTTGTAATGGCATTTTCCAAGCATTTGCCGCTGAATCAGATTAATATTATCGCTACAGATATTGACAAACAGGTGATCGAGAAGGCAAAAATTGGTTTATACAATGAGAAAAGCATTGCATCTGTGCCAGATGAATTCAAAAAGAAATACTTTACAAAAGTAGGACCTTCTTATCAGATCTCCAATGATATTAAATCAAGAGTGCAGTTCAAGCAGCACAATCTGTTGAAGGATTCTTATCCAGACAGATGTGATCTGATTGTGTGCCGAAACGTATTGATCTATTTTACGGAGGAGGCAAAGGATGAGGTATTTCGAAAGTTTAATGCCGCATTAAAGCCAGAAGGCATTTTGTTTATAGGAAGTACGGAACAGATT
>CAMWJQ010000340.1 GCA_947174615.1 uncultured Lachnospiraceae bacterium | reverse complement strand
GATATGAAGCCTGGTTCTAAAATACCTGAGGGGCGAAGTTATATATTTAGGGATTTTTATAATACCCCAGATCAAATAAAGAGATTATTTCAGATCTTCAAAAAAACGAAAACAATTATGACAGAAAAAGACAGGGATGAAGTAAAGGAAATTCTTGTTAACATTTTACCTGTATATTGCGGTGTTGAAGATATGGAATTAAGTAATGAACAGGATTCACTGTTTCAACTTCATGAACTCAACAGGATGCTCAGAGATCTTAATATACCAGAAGTGATTGAGTATTTTCAAAAAAATAAAAAGATTGTAAAAATATGCAATAAAATTCAAGGTATAACTGTGGAACTGAATACAATATTAACGAATGATTTAGATGCAGCTGCATGGCTGGATAGAGGAAGAGATTATTATCAACGAAAATATGAAGTGGAGAGAAAGGTAGATGCCTATTATATAAATAATTTACAAAGAGGGTATTATGAGGAAAAAATCTTTGTTCACGCTAAACAATGTGGCAATTCATGGCAGGATATTTATACAGTTCAGTATCATCTGATAAAAAAGTGGAGTGATAAATGGGCATCCATAATTGATAAAGTAAAAGAGCTGAAAAGAACTGAAAATTTTGGCATCAAAGTTAAGCTGCAGGAATATATTAATTGTTTGGAGGGAGAAGAAGAATATCTTATTGAAGGCAGTAAAGTAAGGCGAATAAATGAACAAACTGCGCTTGAACAGTGCGGAGATTTGGTTGCTTATATTTGCGCGAAATGTGAATCAGAGTTAAAACAAAATTGTCGTGAAGAATATGATTATATAAAAGAGAAAGCTTTTAAAGAATTAACGAATATTGGAATAAGGGTGGAAGAAGAACAGAATGCTCACTGATCATTTATGAATGTCAAGTAAATATTCTGTCGTTAAAATTCTAAAATCGTTTCAATTTGGTAATTTCAAAAATTTAGCAACGTTGATAGGATTTGAAAAGGTATATCAGATCATTTAGAATAAGGAGTGAGTATAAGGTACATAACCAGAGACAAGGAATACAGTACGACTGGAAAGAGAGGATAAAAAATTATGACGAAGAAAATACTGAAGGCTTTAGCCGACGAGAATCTCCAATTAGTGAAAAGGTCTATAGATCATGATTCCGAAACCTCACAGGAAATGATAAAGCTTGGAAAACTCAGGACTGTCTTTGAGGAGGCTTTAAGTGACGAGGAAAAAGAGGCATTTCAGAATCTGAAAGATACAAGTGACGGCGTGAGTCTGAATTATGCAACAGAGCGGTTTATTGCCGGTTTTCGGCTGGGCGTTCTGATGATGACGGAAGTATTTGCGGGAAGTGATGACCTTATCAGACATTAGAGTTGCTGAGCAGTTGACAATGTGAATAAAAATGGGAGCATGTAATATTTATGTGCAGAGGTTGTAATTCATCATAAGTACAGTTATAATATTTACAAGAGAAGGAGCAGTGGGGGAACAATGGATACACCAGACAAGATTCAGTTCCATCCGGGATTTTACGGAGCGGCGGAACTGGAATTCAGGCTTGAGACCGCAGAAATCGAATTTAACATAGAATACAATTTAAGCAAGGAGCCGCTCAGGGTGGATCTGCTTGTGGTCGGGAAACAGAATGATATGCAGATCGAGAATGAGGCGGGCAGAATTTTTAAGAGATACAATATAATCGAGTATAAAAGCCCCGATGATGGGCTTACCATTGATGATTTCTTTAAGACGATAGGCTATGCCTGTCTGTATAAGGCGTTTGGAAAGACTGTAAACCAGATACCAGAGGAACAGGTTACAGTATCGCTGTTCAGAGATACTTATCCGCAGGAGCTGTTCAGGACACTGAAAAAGTCTGGCAGGAAAATAGAAGAAAAATATCCAGGTATCTATTATATCAGTGGAAATGTCCAGTTTGATGTTCAGATTGTTGTCATGAACCAGCTGTCTCCCGAAAGGCACAGTGCATTTAGAGTGCTTTCCAAAAATGCGAAGGAAGAGGATGTGAGGCGTTTTCTTAAAGAATCCCTGACACTGGTAAGTCAGGGAGACAGAGAAAATGCAGATGCCGTGTTTGAAGTCAGTATCGCCGCTAATTCGGCTTTGTATGAGAAGATAAGGAGTGATGAAGTTATGTGTAAGGCAATGGAAAATTTAATGAAAGACGTGATATCTCAAAAAGAAGAAGAGGCAAGACAGGAAGGCAGACAGGAAGGCAGACAGGAAGAAAGAAGAAATATAGCAGTCAGTATGATTCAATTAGGCAGAAGTACAATGGAAGAGATCTCAGCTATTACTGGATTAACATTGGAAGCGCTCTTATCTATTGAGAGCAGTATGAAAGCAGCGGACTAAAATATATATGAAATTAAGCATTATTTCCCTTGTATACAAAATGATAATCTTAGGAGAGATAAGTGATTCAATGAACATGGAGAGCTTGAAAAACAGCTCTCTTTTTTGTGCGCAAAGGAAAGCGATCCCTTCCGGCTGTATATAACCTGGCAAAGTTTATTTGATCAAGAAGGAGACAAACAGGTATGAAAAACTTAGAATGTGACAAGTCCGATGCAAATAATATGGAAGTAAAGAACACAGGGAGAAAGCGTATGAAGGAGATTAAGAAGAATGTGGATTATGGGAACAGAACGATCAGAGTAGTGTTACAGTTTCCGGATGAATCCGAGGATGCCGTGATGATTCAAAAGTCCGTGAAGTCCATTCTTATGATGGAAGTAGAGCAGCAGTTGTTACAGTTCAGGTCAGGACTTTGCACTACGCTGCAAAGTCCGTAAAAATGCATAATGGTTGAGGTACATCGAGCCATCGCGAAGCGATTTTGCATGGCTTGATGTGTTACAGTCCTGCAGAGCAGAACTGTAACAGGAAGCTTAAAGGCGTATTGTGAAAGGGGCGGTTTTCGTGCAGAAGAAACAGATAGTGCGGATGCTTCTGAGGGTAAGTTCCAATCAGCAGTTGGAGGCAGACGGCGATTTGTCAGTACAGCGGCGGCTTGTCATAGAGTATATATCCAGACATTCCGACTGGGAGCTGGATAAAAAAGAATATTTTGAAGGAAGTAAGAGCGGTTACAAGACTGCGGTCAGCGACAGGGACACGCTGCAGGCGGCTATGGAGGATGCCAGAAAGAAAGAGTATGATATTCTGGTTGCTTATAAGGATGACAGGATAGGCAGACGGATGTGGGAGATCGGCGCCTATGTCATGACACTAAAGAATTATGGTGTGGATATTTACACGGTCAAGGATGGCTGCATTTCACCGGAAGGCGATGATATCATGGGACAGATGATGCTGGCGCTGCGTTTTGGAAACGCGCAGAAGAGCAGCTCCGATACAGGGATGCGCGTAAAGGATACCGCACAGAAATTAGTGCAGCAGGGCAGATTTATGGGAGGATGTGCACCATACGGCTATGAGCTTGTTTTGTCGGGTGAACTCAGCAAACATGGAAGGGCGCTTCATCGACTGAAAATTATACCGGAGCAGGCGGAAGTCGTAAGGCATATCTATAGCCTGTCACTGAACAAGGAGTTTGGTTCTGCCAAAATAGCAAAGGTATTAAATGAGAATGAATATTATAAGACAATGGCGCCTAAGGATGTGTGGAAAAGCGGGACGATTACCAGTATTCTGACAAATCCTATTTATGCGGGACATGTAGCATATAAGCGCAGAGAGCGGATTCATGGGAAATATCACAGGCTGGACAGCGAGGATTGGATAAAGTCTGCTGAGCCGGACGGGAATCTGCAGATCATTGACGGCGACACATGGGGAAGGACACAGGTCAAACGAAGGAGCAGGGCTGATAAATATATCAAGACGCTGGAAAATAAAGGCGTTAAGGTCATGCGCAGAAACGGCGGTATGCTGTCGCTGATTGATGTGATCTATTGCGGCTATTGCGGACGAAAACTCACAAATGGGGCAAAATACAGCTATTGGACAATGAAAGATTCAGGTGAGAGACGGGCAAGCAGAACACCTGTATACCTCTGCCAGAGTGCGCAGTCGGGGATACCACATGACAAAGTAACGCAGTTTCGGGCAGACGGGGTTGAGAAAATCGTCTATGAAAGTATTCTGGAATATATCCGAAACCTTCAGGAGAAAGAAGACATATTTGAAGTGATAGAAAAAAGCCGGAATCGGGAAAGAAAGGTATTGGAATCTGAGATCAGGAGGCTGGAAAAGGAATTAAAGAAAATAACAGATGGTATAAAAACGATGGAGGAATGTATTCCGCAGGCAATTTCAGGTACTTATCCACTGTCTATTGAGGAGCTTGCTTCTGCGATCCGCAGGCAGAAGGAGAAGGCAGAGGAACAAAAGCAGCTTTTGTATGAAAAGAGGGGATCTATCAGGGAAGCAGCGCTTACGATGGAGGAGTGGGTTCAGTTAAAGGCGAAAATTCCCACATGGCAGCAGGTCTTTCAGAATGCAGATGCTGAGACACAGCGCGTGCTTGTGAATAAACTGATTGACAGGATTGACGTGACCGATGAGCAGATTGTGATTCGGTTTAAGTTGAATCTGTACGATTTCTTACCACGAATCAGTGGTGATTCCGATACCACTCCGTATACACACGATTCAGCGTAAACGACATGATCGCCAGTG
>CAMWJQ010000339.1 GCA_947174615.1 uncultured Lachnospiraceae bacterium | reverse complement strand
GCTGTGTGCATAACTTTATACTGAGCGGTCAGTCTTTTCGACCGCCAGTATAACATGAAGTCAAGGATTTCACCATTCTAATTTGAGGGAATCAACGATTCATTTATTTGGAGGAGGTATAGATAGATGGATGTAAAACCAGTATATGTGCTGCGTGACCGCCTTCGTGCAGCTGTCATTGCCGGGGCAAATCTGCTGTCGGAAGATTTCCGTCTGCGGCGGGCGCTGGAGGCATTTAAACCCTTGGAGACCGCTTCACCTGTTTTTGCAAAAGCAGGTCAGCTGACAGCACAACTTTTGTCACCGGATTGTCCGTGTCCGCAGCTTGTACTGCTGGATGCAATCACACTGCTCGATGCGGTTGTCTGCACACTTGCAGCAGTGGACGCGGAAGGGAAGGTGGAGGCAGTAGAGCTGGGCTGTACGGCAGGGGATACAAGCAGTGTGAAGGTCTGTGTGCCCTGTTCCCAGTTAAAGGGATTGATAGAAGCGCTCACGACAAGCGGCAGCGGACACTATGCGTATGTGGAGGAGTTGTACGACACAAAACCGTGGATTTTTAAGGATTATCGCGTGAAACATGCGATGGTGAAGGCGCTCGGAGCCTCTTATGCAGAGCTTGCCGATCTGGTGCAGACGATGCTGTTTTGTGAAGACGAATCGCTCGTGCCCCTGTTAAAAAAGGATTTTAATCCCAAGGGCAGAATGGAAATGATGCGTAGATTACAGCTGATCGGGAGCATTGCCGGCGCAAAGGAGAATGATTTTTATCGGGAAATGCTTCCAGATGCCACGAGAGATATCCGTCTGGAACTGCTTCGTCTGCTTCGTCTGGACCAGTCCAATGTCGAACTGCTGCTGAGTCTGGCACAGACGGAGAAAGGCAAAAATAAAGAGATGGCACTTGAATCATTGGGGCGTATGAACGACGAAAGAGTGGTCGGGGTTTATGAGAAAATGGCAAAAAAAGAGCCGGCAACGGTGTGCAGATATCTGCTGACCTCGACGACGGAGATCGCATCAAGGCTGATAGCCCGGCTGTGTATGGAGCAGCTAACGAGATTATTGGCATCGAAGGAGGAGCTGAGACGATCTGACAGAGAGATCTGCGCTGGCTGTACTTGTGATGATGACAAAAAGTGTCCGCTCAAAACAAGCCTGAAATTTGAATTCTTTAAGTGTGTGGAGGCGCTGATCGGCAAGAGCGGCGATGAAGTGATCGCCTGCTACCAGGAGCTGCTTGCAAAGAAAGAAGCGCTTGAAATCGTAAGCGAAGATATTTATTATGATGTGATTACAGTCGGATACAAGGGATGGAATGACAAAAAGAAGCGACCGTGGGATCAGGTGATTGGCATGCATTTGGCAAGCTCGTTTGTCCTGAATGACTCGCCGCAGATGGCAGATTTTATCATGGCACAGGTGAAGGAGAATGTCTATTTCCTGACAGCGGCGTCACTGGTGAAGCTGTGCCGGGATGAACACTGTACAGAATGGTTTGATGCACAGCTAAGCGATGGCGTCTATGCAAAGACTGACGTGAATAAACTGACCTCGATCAAAGCTGCCATGCAGTATATTCGATGGGACGCATCGAGTCATGCGTATGTGGCAGCCGGTCACACACAGGGAAATGACGAGGAAGTAAAGCGGACATTGGATATACCCGGGCATAGTGCTGTCTTGGTCTGGATGATGCAGGCGGGGTGGGACGAGCTGGTTTATAACTGGACGAACAAAGACGACGCGGCGGAATGTGCGAAAGTGGGAGAATGGTTTTACGGCAGGTGTCTTGCGATTGATGGCGGAGCCTTTACAATGTTGTATCATTATCTGGAGTATATGCAGGGCTGTGGATGGAAGAAATGTCAGGGGCTTGCGAGGGTTTTTGCGAAGGTGCGCGGTCGGTTTATAGCAAGGGAATTGTGGCAGATACGGGATTTTTTCCGAAGGCTTCCAGGCGACATGGAGTCCGTGCTGGCAGAACTTGATGCCTTTATCAAACTGGCGGAGGAGCAGACGATCAAAGGCATGACCGCAGAGGTGGCAGCATACTGTAGAAGGCTGAAGAACGAGCTGTAGGGAATCACAGGGAATTTCTGAACAGTTCCTTACAAAAGCAGGATGCTGTAAATGAACGGCAGTAGAATAGTATATCAAAGTAACAGAAAGGAATAAACTATATGAGAGAGATCAACGAACAACAGATTTTAGCGCTGGCGCCAAATGCCGCGGCAGCTTCAAACGGCAAAAAGATATCACAGAAGGGCGGGTTTGTCAAACTGGAGCAGTCGCAGGATGATACATTCTATATGGGGGAGTGCACAGGAAGCGGCAAGAGCAACTATGTCACATCGGCAGATTACATAGACGAAAACAACCCGGTATTCCGCTGTTCCTGTCCCAGCAGGCAGTTTCCGTGCAAACACAGTCTGGCGCTGATGTATGAGATGCTTGCGAAAAAGACGTTCGGCATCTGTGAAATCCCAGAGGATATCCAGAAAAAGCGCGAAAAGAAGCAGGCGAAGGAAAACAAGGCAGCCGAGGCGGCAAAGCCAGAGAGCGAGATGACCGAGGAGGAGAAGAAAAAGGCAGAGAAGAAAAAGGCTTCCGCTGCAAAGACCGCAAAAAACGCAAGAGTGAAGAAGCTGAAAACACAGCTGGAGGGACTTGATCTGGTAGAAAAGGTGGTCAATGACCTGATGTCTGCGGGGCTTGGAACGATTGGCGGCGCTTCGCTCAAGACTTATCAGCAGCTCGCCAAGCAGATGGGCGACTATTATCTGCCGGGACCGCAGAGACTGTGCAATCAGCTCTTGATTGAGATTACAGCATTTCAGAAAGATCAGGACGAGTCCCACTATGACGCAGCGATCAGTGTATTGGAAAAGCTCTGGACATTGATCAAAAAGTCGCGCCAATATCTGAATGAGAAACTTGAGAAGGATGATGTGACGCTTGAGGATACTGTTTTATATGAGGAGCTTGGCGGAATCTGGAAGTTGTCAGAGCTTGAGGAGCTTGGCAAGAGCAAAAAGGATGCAAGCTTGATGCAGCTGTCGTTCTGGGTGACATATGACGAGGCGAGAAAAGAGTATATCGACACAGGCTGCTGGGCAGATTTGGACACAGGCGAAATCTTTATGAACTATAATTACCGTCCTCTGAAATCACTCAAATACGTGAAGCAGGAGGATACGGTCTTCGGCGTTGCAAAGGTTCCGAGCGCAGTCTTTTATCCAGGAGACGGCAATGTCCGTGTGAGATGGGACGGCGCCCAGATCCGCGAATATGAAAAGGCGGATTATGAGGCAGTGTTTGAACATGCCGTGACTTCTGTCAAGCAGGAGGCAAAGGCGGTCAAAAATTTCCTCAAAAATGCGATGACACAGCCTATGATGGTGAAGCTGATCGCGTTTAACCAGATTGGAAAAATAGGGGAAGATTTCGTGCTGGCAGACAAAAATAACGACACAATCCTGCTGGGCGATATGCCCGATATGGAGGAGACCATCGTGCGCCTGTCCATGCTGCCAAACGCCTCCTTGCTCGAGAATCAGGTGCTTTTGGGGGCATTTTACTACAACAAAGAGAACCGCAGACTCATGGTACAGCCGCTCAGCATCATTACACACGATGCGGTGGTGCGGCTGCTGTATTGATGCAGTCCAATATTCTTATTGTGTAGATAAGGAAGTAGAAGTGGGAAGGTTGATAGAAATAAGATTGAAAAATGTATATAGAGAAATGCTGGACGGAGGTATATAAAGTAGTGAGCGCGCGGTATGTTTGTGGTAATATTACGAAAGTATTTGTATGCAATGATAAAGTTTCTTTTTGCCTCAGCGAAACAGAGATTTCTCTAAGTGAAGCAGAAATAAACACTATTCGTAAATATTGGAAAAAAGTAGCGGATAAAAATCCAAATTTATTTGATGGAGTAGTTTTAAGTGTCAAATCTGTAGAGAAATTATCACATGGGATAAAAATAGAGCTTGAGAAAACACATTATTCTCATATGACGTATGTAATGAATCATAAGAATGAGAATATAACAAAATGTAGGGCTGTAGCAGTTGGAGGTAGTATTGTTACTGTGGATGGTTATTATGTTTTTGGTAAAATGTCTAATCATACTTCTTTTCCAAATGTGATTCAATGTATAGGCGGAGGATTATCTGAGGAAGATATTTTCGACGGTGATCCAGTACATACATTCTTGAGAGAGTGCAAAGAAGAAATAGGTCTTACTGGTGAAGATATCGTATCGATTGATGATAAAAAGTATTTTTATATACGAGAGAACCAATCCACAGTTGGTATTTGTTATATAGCAAAGATAGGATTAACTAAGGAGACTTTGCTGCATAGATTCGAGGAAACTGCTACTGATGGAGAAATTGAGGCATTGGTATTTGTTAATGAAACTTATGAAGCAATGTCTGATTTATTAATGCAACAATCATTGGTTGATTATGCTAAAGTAATCTTTGAGAAACAATTACTTGATAAGTCATTTAGCGACATTCGAGAATATGATTTTAGTAAAAATCAGTAGTAGAAATTGGAAAAAAAATATGCCTTTGTGCAATTTTCTAAATTTGCTCATTTATAGATTATAAATGGAATCTGGGTTCTGTTGATTTAATGACTATAAGACAAAAATATG
>CAMWJQ010000338.1 GCA_947174615.1 uncultured Lachnospiraceae bacterium | reverse complement strand
TAGATAGAATGAAAGTGATGGATACGAAAACCTCGGCTTTCGCACATTACAGATTCTAGATAGAATGAAAGTGATGGATACGAAAACCTCGGCTTTCGCACATTACAGATTTTAGATAGAATAAGTTTGCACATTATTGTTTCTAAGTTTTTAAGGAGGAAGAACTTTGGCTGGAAGAGAATATCCTTTAGAGAGAACCAGAAACATCGGTATTATGGCGCATATTGATGCTGGTAAGACGACTCTTACAGAGCGTATCTTATACTATACCGGTGTTAATTATAAGATCGGTGATACCCATGAGGGAACTGCGACAATGGACTGGATGGAACAGGAGCAGGAAAGAGGTATCACAATCACATCAGCCGCTACGACATGCCACTGGACACATCAGAAACAGGAGGGGGCTCTGGAACATCGTATCAATATCATTGATACACCAGGTCACGTGGATTTTACTGTAGAAGTGGAGCGTTCCCTTCGTGTATTGGACGGTGCTGTGGGTGTTTTCTGTGCAAAGGGCGGCGTGGAGCCGCAGTCAGAAAACGTATGGCGTCAGGCTGATACCTACAATGTACCCAGAATGGCATTTATCAACAAGATGGATATCTTGGGTGCTAATTTCTATGGTGCGGTAGACCAGATTCGGACCAGATTAGGTAAAAATGCAATCATCCTTCAGATACCAATCGGTAAAGAAGATGATTTTAAGGGAATCATCGACCTGATGGAGATGAAAGCGTATATCTACAATGATGATAAAGGTGATGATATTACAATCACAGATATCCCGGCAGAGATGGCGGATGACGCAGAACTCTACCACTCAGAGATGATTGAGAAGATCTGTGAGCTAGACGATGATTTGACAATGATGTATCTTGAGGGTGAGGAGCCGACAGTGGAGCAGCTCAAAGCGGCATTAAGAAAAGGAACTTGTGATTGTAAAGCAGTTCCTGTATGCTGTGGTTCTGCTTACAGAAATAAAGGTGTACAGAAGCTTCTTGATGCAATCCTTGACTTTATGCCGGCACCTACAGATATTCCGTCTATTAAGGGTACAGATTTGGATGGCAACGAGGTTGAGCGTCATTCATCAGATGATGAGCCGTTCTCTGCACTTGCTTTTAAGATCATGGCGGATCCGTTTGTCGGAAAGCTTGCATTCTTCAGAGTGTATTCCGGTACAATGAACTCTGGTTCCTATGTGCTGAATGCAACGAAGGACAAGAAGGAGCGTGTAGGACGTATTCTGCAGATGCACGCAAATAAGAGACAAGAATTAGATAAGGTTTACTCCGGTGATATCGCCGCAGCAGTTGGATTTAAATTCACGACAACCGGTGATACCATCTGTGACGATCAGCATCCAGTAATTCTCGAGTCTATGGAGTTTCCTGAGCCAGTTATTGAGCTGGCGATCGAGCCCAAGACAAAGGCAGGACAGGGCAAGATGGGTGAGGCGCTTGCAAAGCTGGCAGAGGAAGATCCTACGTTCCGTGCGCACACCAATCAGGAGACAGGGCAGACGATCATCGCAGGTATGGGTGAGCTCCACCTTGAAATAATCGTGGACAGACTTTTGCGCGAGTTTAAGGTAGAGGCGAATGTCGGTGCACCTCAGGTTGCTTATAAAGAGACATTCACAAAACCGGTTGAACAGGAATATAAGTATGCAAAGCAGTCAGGCGGACGTGGACAGTACGGACATTGTAAAGTGCGCTTTGAGCCGATGGATGCCAACGGAGAGGAACTCTTCAAGTTCGATTCCGAGGTAGTCGGCGGTGCGATCCCGAAGGAGTATATCCCGGCGATCGGTGAAGGTATCGAGGAGGCTACTAAGGCAGGTTTGCTTGGCGGATTTCCGGTTGTCGGCGTGCATGCTACTGTATATGATGGTTCTTACCATGAGGTGGACTCATCCGAGATGGCATTCCATATTGCAGGTTCCATGTGTTTCAAGGAGGCAATGCAGAAGGCAACTCCAGTACTCCTTGAGCCGATTATGAAGGTTGAAGTAACAATGCCTGAGGAGTATATGGGAGATGTGATCGGTGATATCAATTCTCGCCGTGGACGTATTGAAGGTATGGATGATCTGGGTGGCGGCAAGATTGTACGCGGTTTCGTACCCCTTGCTGAGATGTTCGGATATTCGACAGATTTGCGTTCTAAGACACAGGGACGTGGAAATTACTCAATGTTCTTTGAGAAGTATGAGCCAGTTCCAAAACAAGTACAGGAAAAGGTACTTGCAGCGAAAGCGAAATAATTGTGTTTCGCAGTATCATTTTAGTAAATAATGCTTGAAAAATCCAGCTGTTTTTACTATAATGAAGACAGTTGGGTTAAGTTTTATAAAATATGAAACTTATATAATGAATAATAACTTTTTTAAGGAGGACTTTTAAAATGGCAAAGGCTAAATTTGAAAGAAGCAAACCCCATTGCAACATTGGTACAATCGGTCACGTTGACCATGGTAAGACAACTTTGACAGCTGCGATCACAAAGGTATTGGCTGCAAGAGTTGCTGGTAACGTAGCTACAGATTTTGAGAACATCGACAAGGCTCCAGAAGAGAGAGAGCGTGGTATCACAATCAACACTGCACATGTTGAGTATGAGACAGAGAAGAGACATTATGCACACGTTGACTGCCCGGGTCATGCTGACTATGTAAAGAACATGATCACAGGTGCTGCACAGATGGATGGTGCTATCCTTGTTGTTGCTGCAACAGATGGTGTTATGGCTCAGACAAAGGAGCACATTCTTCTTTCTCGTCAGGTAGGTGTGCCTAAGATCGTTGTATTCTTGAACAAGTGTGATATGGTTGACGATCCTGAGCTGATTGAGCTTGTTGAGATGGAAGTAACAGAGCAGCTTGAGGAGTATGAGTTTACAGACTGCCCTATCATTAAGGGTTCTGCGCTGAAGGCTCTCGAAGATCCTAACGGTGAGTGGGGAGACAAGATCATCGAGCTGATGAACACTGTTGATGAGCATATTCCTGATCCTCAGAGAGAGACAGATAAGCCATTTCTTATGCCGATTGAGGATATCTTCACAATTACAGGTCGTGGTACAGTTGCTACTGGTAGAGTGGAGCGTGGTGTTCTTCACATCAATGAGGAAGTTGAGATCGTTGGTATCAGCGAGGAGACAAAGAAAACAGTATGTACAGGTATTGAGATGTTCCGTAAGCTTCTTGACGAGGCTCAGGCTGGTGATAACATTGGTGCTTTGCTTCGTGGTATTCAGAGAACAGAGATCCAGAGAGGACAGGTTCTTGCAAAGCCGGGTACGGTTACATGCCACAAGAAATTTACAGCTCAGGTTTATGTATTGACAAAGGATGAAGGTGGACGTCATACTCCGTTTTTCAATAACTATAGACCTCAGTTCTATTTCAGAACAACAGATGTTACAGGTGTATGTAATCTTCCTGATGGTACAGAGATGTGCATGCCTGGTGATAATGTAGAGATGACAATTGAGTTGATTCATCCGATTGCTATGGAGCAGGGACTTACGTTTGCTATCCGTGAGGGGGGTAGGACTGTTGGTTCTGGTCGTGTGGCTACTATCATTGAGTAATTATAATTTATTCAGTAAAATCAAGGCTTTCGGGGATTTCTCCGAAAGCCTTTTTACGTGAAAAGCCACTTTAGAGAACTAAAGTGGCTACAAAATGGCTACGATATTTTATTCTTGCACTATTTTTCTATTTTATGTCTTTCAGATCAGCAGCTCTTTCAGGAGAAGTATGATTTTTCTTCAGCATTTTAGTATATTCAAAGAGGTCTCGTCTGGTTGTATCATCTAATACATATAAATCAGCAATCAATTCATCCACCATAGGCAGCTCTGTGTAATCGAACTTTTTCAGAATGCGGGCAGTGCGATCTGATATATAGCTATTTTTATGACTGTCAATGTTCCGCTTTTCACTGTCAGATGGAAGTGCTGGTAAGGTCTCAATGTCGTCATATGGATTATCCTTGCAGATAGAACTGATAGGAATATCCAATATATTAGAAATTCTAAGCGCGGTGTCAAAACGGATAGCGGTATCCCTCTGAATAATGGAATAAAGCGTTGTTGGTGCAATCTTTGCTTTTAGGGCAAGTTCTTTCACTGTCATGCCCTTGCTGTCTAAAATATCTTTTAAATTTTGACCATAACCCATATAATCATGTTCCTTTCTGCAAAATATTATTTATTTCGCTTTTAGCTTTTCTTCCCAAATAGACGAAATCCATTAAAGAATAGAATGTCATCATTTCTTTTGAATTATCTCGTATCATGTCTCTTTTATAATTATTATAATGCTCAATAGCTTCTTCAAAACTTTTATACATTTTTCCAGATTCATTAATTGATGTCCTTGGATCGCTAATCTTAGCATACAGCAAATCGTACATGTTATTGTATTCATCAAAATTTAGACTTACAAATGCTTGATATATTCCCGGCGATATCTCAATACTATTAATTCTATCATATTTTTCTATTTCGTATTTAGTTGGGTATGGTATTGCTTTTATCGTTTCGCTGTTATCATCTAACCATTTATATGCAATTTCCTTGTTAAAAAGTTTAATTATGGATAAACATATATATAACGTGATTAATTATTGCCTACAAGCACAAGCGATCAATGACCATTT
>CAMWJQ010000337.1 GCA_947174615.1 uncultured Lachnospiraceae bacterium | reverse complement strand
CTATGGAATACTGGAATTTATCGCGGAAGTTTGACTGCTGACTGAATTTTATTTTATAATAAATCAGCATAAAAACAGGGCTTTAAGCCCTGTTTTTATGCTGATTTATTTTTTGTATTGTCTTTTCTTCTGCCTTTGGAGCGCTTTTTGTTTGAATGTTTATCGGAATGTTTTTGCGTGTCGATGGAAGCTCCTTGAATGGTGTTATTTGTTTTGGGTGGTGCCACAGTTCCTGTTTCAAGTGTTTTTTGGTGCTCAATGGTATTTTCAGTCTCAATTGTTCTCTTAGATTCTCTTGTTTTTTCAGCCTGGGGTGTTTCCGCAGCGTTATTGAGATTTCTCAGGGCCGTGGAGAGCATCAATTTGATGCGGTTTAATTGATTGACCTCCGAAGCGCCCGGATCATAGTCAATGGCTACAATATTTGCTTCTGGGTGGCGTTTCCGCAGTTCTTTGATTACGCCCTTGCCGACGACGTGGTTCGGCAGACAGCCAAAGGGCTGTGTGCACACAATATTCGGCGTATCTGTATGAATCAACTCCAACATTTCTCCTGTGAGGAACCAGCCCTCTCCGGTCTGATTGCCGAGTGAGACGATTTCCTCTGCACTTTTTGCTGTCTCATAGATGTCAGCAGGCGGGATGAAGTGTCTGCTTGTGGCAAAAGCCTCACGCATCGGTTTTCTGAGAGATTGGATTACCTTGATGCCAAGTCTGCATAGTTTTGCGGCTTTCTTGCTGGTGCCAAGGTGCTCTGCCTTGTAAAGCTGATTGTAGAAGCAGTAGAACATAAAGTCCATCAAGTCAGGTACGACAGCCTCTGCGCCCTCATGTTCCAGCAGCTCTACAAGGCGGTTGTTGGCAGCAGGTGAGAATTTGACTAAAATCTCACCGACGACGCCGACGCGTGGTTTCTTGATATCAAGCACTGGGATGGCATCAAACTCTGCAATCATCTCGCGGCACATCTTTTTGTATGTGTGGAAGGACATATATTTGCGGCTAAGGAAGTCACAGCATTTCTTGATCCATTTCTGATGTACTGCTTCCACAGAACCCGGAACTGCCTCATAAGGGCGCATTCTGTAAACACACCGCATAAAGATATCGCCGAAGTTTACTGCGTATACAGCACGCAGCAGGAGCATTGGCGTCAGCTTAAAGCCCGGGTTGCTCTCCAGCTTAGACAAATTGATTGAGATGACAGGAATATGCTGATAACCAGCCTTTTCCAGTGCGCGGCGGATAAATCCGATGTAGTTTGTCGCACGGCACCCGCCGCCGGTCTGTGACATCACAACCGCTAGATGGTCCGTGTCGTACTTGCCGGAGAGGACAGCCTCCATAATCTGACCAACGACCAACAAGGATGGATAACAAGCGTCGTTATTGACGTATTTTAGTCCCATATCAATGCTGCCTTTGTTGTCGTTGTTCAGCACGACCAGATTGTAGCCGCATCTCCTGAAGGTCGGCTCGAGGAGATCAAAGTGAATCGGCGACATCTGCGGGCAGAGTATCGTATAATTTTTGCGCATTTCTTTTGTGAAGAGCGCTCTTTTTATGCTGCTTGGCTGGATGGTGCGCTCTTGATGGCGCTCCTCGCGCACACGGATCGCTGAGAGCAGAGAACGGATACGAATGCGTGCTGCACCGAGGTTATTCACTTCATCTATTTTTAGGCAGGTATATATCTTGCCTGAACCAGTCAATATATCATTGACCTGATCGGTCGTAACGGCGTCCAGTCCACAGCCAAATGAATTGAGCTGAATTAAGTCTAAATCATCACGTGTCTTGACATAACTCGCAGCGGCATAAAGTCTTGAATGGTACATCCATTGATCAGATACAAGCAGTGGACGCTCAGGCTTTGCCAGGTGCGATATCGCATCTTCAGTAAGTACGGCAATGCCGTAGGAATTAATGAGTTCTGGAATGCCATGGTTGATTTCCGGGTCAATATGGTATGGGCGACCTGCAAGCACGATTCCGCGTGCATGATTTTTCTCAAGGTATGCGAGGACTTCTTCACCCTTTTTGTACATGTCTTTGCGGACGTTCTCAAGCTCTTCCCATGCTGCGTTGACCGCCTCCTTTAACTCCGCGGCTGGAATGTCAGGAAACTCTTTTTCCATAGACTGCAATATCAGCGACGGCTCACGGAAGGAGATAAACGGATTTTTGAATACAACCTCACCGCGTCCGATGGCTTCCACATTGTTCTTGATATTCTCAGAGTAGGAGGTAACAATCGGGCAGTTGTAGTGGTTGTTTGCCTCATCAAATTCATTCCGCTCATAAAATAATGCGGGATAGAAGATAAAGTCCACGTTTTGTTTGATGAGCCATTCCACATGACCATGAGCCAGTTTGGCGGGATAGCATTCGGATTCGCTCGGTATGGACTCGATCCCCATCTCATAAATTTTTCTGTTTGACAGCGGTGAGAGCACAACCTGATATTTGAGCTTGGTAAAGAACGTAAACCAGAAAGGATAGTTCTCATACATGTTCAGGACTCTTGGAATGCCGACGCGTCCGCGGACTGCCTCAATCTCAGGAAGCGGCACATAGGAAAACAGTCTTTCCAGCTTGTACGCAAACAGGTTTGGAATGTCATTCTCTGTCTTTGTTTTTCCGAGACCGCGCTCGCAGCGGTTGCCGGATATGTAGCTTCTGCCGTCAGAGAATTTGTTGACAGTCAGGCGGCAGGAGTTGGTACATCCTTTGCATTTTACCAGCGAGGTTGTGAATGCAAGTTCATTGATCTGGTCAATACTTAACATGGTAGTCGATTTTTCCGAGGCAGATTGATAGCGTTCTCTTGCTATCAAAGCAGCGCCAAATGCACCCATAATGCCTGCTATATCAGGTCGGATGACTTCACAGTCCGCTATTTTTTCAAAACTGCGCAGTACGGCGTCATTGTAGAACGTTCCGCCCTGCACAACAATATTTTTGCCAAGTTCACTGGCATCAGAAACTTTGATCACTTTGAACAGGGCATTTTTGATAACCGAGTAAGCAAGACCGGCAGAAATGTCAGAAACCTCTGCGCCCTCTTTTTGCGCCTGCTTTACTTTGGAATTCATAAATACAGTACAGCGTGTGCCAAGATCTATCGGATGTTTGGCAAAAAGCGCAGCCTTGGCAAAATCCTGTACGCTGTAATTCAGGGATTTTGCAAACGTCTCAATAAAGGAACCGCAGCCGGAAGAACATGCTTCATTGAGCTGTACAGAATCTACCGTCTGATTTTTGATCTTGATACATTTCATATCCTGACCGCCGATATCAATGATACAGTCTACATTGGGGTTGAAGAAGGCAGCGGCATAGTAGTGTGCCACCGTCTCGACTTCGCCTTCGTCAAGCATGAAAGCAGCTTTAAACAGCGCTTCGCCGTATCCTGTGGAGCAGGAGTGGACGATGGCGGCATCATCGGGCAGTAAGCGGTAGATTTCCTGTATGGATTCGATGGCAGTATTTAATGGACTGCCGTTGTTGCTGCTGTAAAATGAATAGAGCAGTGTTCCGTCCTCTGAGACGACTGCGATCTTGGTGGTTGTGGAGCCGGCGTCGATGCCCAGAAAGCATTTGCCGTGATAGTCACTCAGCTTTGCGTTTTTCACATGATAGGAGCCGTGCCTGGACTGGAAAGCGTCGTATTCTGTCTCGTCGGCAAACAGCGGCTCCATGCGCGCAACCTCAAACTCCATCTTGATGTCAGAGGAGAGCTTATCCACCATCTCCGACATAGAGAATTGGACATCGTTTTTGGCATTGAGCGCTGAACCGATCGCTGCGAAAAGATGCGAGTTGGCAGTGTCGATAATGTGTTCTTCATCGAGATTCAAAGTTCGAATAAATGCTTCTTTAAGCTCGGAGATAAAATGCAGTGGTCCGCCCAGAAATGCTACATGACCACGGATCGGTTTGCCTCAGGCAAGTCCGCTGATAGTCTGGTTGACTACTTCCTGAAAAATAGAAGCAGACAAATCCTCCTTGGTAGCGCCTTCATTGATCAGCGGCTGGATATCCGTTTTGGCAAACACGCCGCAGCGCGCTGCAATTGTATAGAGGGATTTATAATTTTTGGCGTATTCGTTCAGACCAGATGCATCTGTCTGTATCAACGACGCCATCTGGTCGATAAAAGAGCCTGTACCGCCGGCACAGATACCATTCATGCGCTGTTCCACGCTGCCGCCCTCGAAGTAGATAATCTTGGCATCTTCACCGCCAAGTTCGATCGCGACATCCGTTTTGGGTGCAAGCTCTTGCAGCGATGTAGACACCGCGATGACTTCCTGTACAAAAGGCACACCTAAGTGATTGGCAAGTGTCAGTCCGCCTGAACCAGTAATCATCGGATGCAGTATCAGATTTCCTAGCTTCGCATAGGCATCCTGCAGCAGGGAGGAAAGCGTCTCGCGGATATTGGCGTAGTGGCGCTGGTAATCAGAAAAGAGCAGCCTGTGGTCTGCATCTAAGATGGCAGCCTTTACCGTGGTAGAGCCAATATCAATTCCTAGTGTATAGAATTCCTTATTTTTTTTATTCATGTAAATAACCATGCCTTTCTGTAGATCTATTTTATGATTGATATAAAATAGTATCTATATAAAATATGAAAAATAAAAACAATATTTACTCGACGGTTTTAACATACATTTGCTATTATAC